>NZ_BCBP01000019.1:0-174141 GCF_001753955.1 Pseudomonas sp. NBRC 111139 | reverse complement strand
AATGAATCGGAGTAAGCGTCCGGCGAACTCACCTTCCGAACTCCAGCTTTAAGGGCGATGGTGTCCGCGTATTTTTTTAAGCGGACGCGATCACCCTTATCGCCAGGATCTCCATGCGCCAACGAAGCTCTTATCCGAAGCCTTTCAAAGCCCAGGTCGTTTAGGAATGCCTGCAACCTGGCGCAACCGTGTCCAGTGTCGCCATCAGCCACGGCATCAACGCCAACGTCATCGGCAAATGGCTTCCGCTCTATCGAGACCAGTCCGCGACAAACTCGCTACCGGCCTTTGTGCCACTGAAGGCTGCCCCTAAACGGCCAGCTGACGCGTCAGTGATCATTGAGTTAGCCATGGCCGGGCAAGTGATCACGGTGAAACGGCCAACCTCAGCTCCCGAGAGCTGTGCGCAATTTATCCGGGCTGTCGCTCAATGATTCGCATCGATGCGATTTGGCTGGCCACGGAGCCTATGGACATGCGAGCTGGTACCGAAACCGCATTAGCCCGTGTGATCGCGGTGTTTGGTGCGGCGAAGCCGCACTGCGCTTAACTTCATACCAAGCAGCTCGCGTAGTCGGGCATTGCCAAGGCGCCCTCCCCAAAGTAGCAAGGTCTTCAGCAGCTCAGCGCGGGCGCGGGGTTCTTTGATCATGGGCAATCGCCCTCATAAGAGCAATCGGGTCATGACAGTGATAACAAAAAATGTAGCTTACAAAAAGTGACTTAGGGTGTCGGAGGTCGGAGAGAAAGGAACGGGTTGTCTGGAGAAGGCGGCAAGCCTAGAAGATTGGTGTCACGCAGGATGTAGCCATTGAGGTACGTGGTTTTCCGCGGGCCTCGTACGCTGCAAGTCCAAATGTTCTGGCCATTGGGTTTTCTCACATGAACATCTAGCCTCTCAAATTGGCGTTGGAGGCGTCGCCAGGCGTTATTCTGAAAATCTGCATCGACCAACATCGGATGCTCGGCTGCGTATCGTTGGAAAATGCCCGGTGTGACCAGGAAAAAAGTGCCTTCCACGGTGTGGACCTTGGCCTTGCTGTCGTTGATCACTAACCGATGACTGAGAACTCCTTTGCGCAACCACTCAAGGAAGTCCAGCCCCACGACATCCCAGGAAAGCGTAGTGGCAGGCTGCAGGCTTCCTGTGCTTGATTCAGTCTGCAGCTGACGTGGCTCTTCCAACATATCCATCAGTTCGTCTAGGTAATCGAAATCCTCAGTCTGGGGAGCGGCGGCCGGCTGCGTCGCATCCGCGGCAGGTTGCGGTCTATCTGTGCTCGATTCGCTGCATGCACTCGACAACAGGGGATTGACCGTCATCGGCTCCACCGTGCCACTAAAGTAATCTGGTCGGGGCTCATCTGCCCACACCAGGTTTGGCTGCAGGCGGAGAAAGGTAAAGCGTTGTTGCCAGTCATTGTCTGCGACGGTGGCGCTCCATACCGCTTTGCCCTCCGGTGTCGCATCCACCAATCCATGTGATTGCAGTTCATCGAATAGGGCGATGTTGGAGGAGGGGATGCCGTCGACCGACTGAGCCAGCAGGTAAGCGCGCAATTTGTCGGTGGCGGTCTTGCTGACCAACCAGAGGTGATCTTCGGTGAGCCAACCGGCGGCACCGGGCTGGTTGAGCTTGAACTCGTTCTTGACCAGATGACGTAGACCCATGAGCAGATGGTGCTGCAACGAGTGTTTGGGTGCCTGCAGAGCCTTGGTGGGGTTGGCACCAATGTTCTGCGCGGTGGATACCCGGTCCGCTTGCAGCACCAATTCGCCGAGGGTGCCGGCATGCTCGTAATGGTTGGACAGTAGGTACAACAGGTGGCCCCACAGGACCGGGAAGCTGCTGAGCCAGTCGAGTTGGAGTGACGTCAAAATCTGGGTGTACAGCAACCCGGTGGCAGCGCCGTGCAGCTTGTAGTCGCGGCCGGCCAGGTAGCGAAAGCGGTAGGCCTGGTTCAAAGGGCCGTGCCAGGGGTGCCACACTTCGCCATTCTGGTATTCAACCAGCAAGTCGACGGCAATCTTGCCAATATCGTGGAGTAGGGCGCCGTAGGCAATCGCCGCGCTCCAGGCGTCGGCCTGCGCAGCCTGGTCTTCCGGTGCGGCGCCGCTGGGCAACAGGTATGACTGGCGCAGCTTCAGGCTGCAGGCAACCAGTTCTAGTCCATGGTCCAGCATGCCGCCCGGATAGGCATGGTGGTGACTTTCGCTGGCAGGGAGTTGCTGTACATAGGCGGCGTAGCGGCGGATCGGGTCAAGGTAGAGCTGATTGAACTGCGGCTCGGAGAGCGCCGTGTATTGCCAGATGCGCTCCAACAGCTTTTTCCGGTGGTTGGCACCGAGCAGGGATTCAGAGGCGAGTGGGAGGAGAAATCCCTCGGGAGCCGGAGCGAGCGTGGGCTCCGCGCCATTGCCTTTTTGATGTTTGAACCACCAACGCTTCATCGCACTACCTGCTTTGCATTCAGAAGGTCCTTTTGCCTTTTCGGATAGGCCTCTTACCCTTGTGCCCCTTCCATTGCCGCCGTTACCCTTTATCTCATTGGCCCTTTTCGCGAACGAGAAAATTCGAAGACTGGCGCATCGGGTTACGTGTGGGGCCGGAATGGCCTGTCCTTTTCTCGCGGGGTAGACTGCCCGGCATCATTTTGAGGTAGATGGTCTGATGACGTTGAGCGATGCCATACTGATCGTGCTGTTGGCCGACCGGATTCATGGGTCGGATGCTGCCATTCGATCAGCAGCCAAGCGCTGTGCGAAACAGCCTCCACGCAGTCAGCGCGATATGTTGTTCAAGATTTGTAACAGTCCCGCGCCTCGGGAACTAGTAGGTCACCTCTGCCAGTTCTTGTCGGACTGATTAGTCACATAGGTATGTGCGCATTTTGAAGGATGAAAAGTTAGTTGAGGAAAGCATTAGCGCTCGGCTAGTAGTTCTATCTCAGGTACTATCGCAACACATGCCCCAACCCTAGGAAATATTTCACATGTCCAAACTTGCCGAATTCAAAGCACTGGAAGCTCAACTGGCTGCTCAACTTCAACAACTGGACGCGATGAAAAACGATTCCGGCCTGAAGCAGGAAATCGAGTTTGAACAAAAGCTCAAGGCCTTGCTGGATCAGTACGGCATGAACCTGCGCCAGGTCATCACCATTCTCGACCCGTCCAAGGGCGTAAGCGTGAGTACTTCCAACGCCTCCACCGGCGCTCAGCGCAAGCCGCGTGAGGTCAAGCGCTACAAACACCCGCACAGCGGCGAGATCGTCGAAACCAAGGGCGGTAATCACAAGATCCTCAAGCAGTGGAAGCAGGAGCACGGCTCGGATACCGTCGAGAGCTGGCTGCAGTAATTGCTTGCTCAATTGAAGCGGCCGATGCTCGGCGTTGCAGGCAAAACAAAGACCCCGGTTCAGACTGTGTGAAAACACACTGACAGGCCTAAAACAAACGCCCCGACTTGTTCGGGGCGTTTGTTTTTGTGCTGAAAAAGGCTCTTCGGCCCATCAGTCGCATCATTTGCTTGGCCCCCAAGACACTAATCGCCCGCTTGAGGTTGTAAGCGGTCACAGCAAGAGCCATTTCAGCTCTTGTGCCTTCGAGTTGTCGCAGCAGGAAGCGCCCGTTTCCAAATAGCCATTGTTTGAGATTGCCAAACGGGTGCTCAACGATGGATCGACGCCGCTCCATCATCTCTGGATGTAGCTGCATCCGCTGCGCCATGCGCTCGAAGGTTTCCTCTTGAGCGTGACGCGAGACATAGCGGCGCTTGGGCGTCGTGCATTGGGCTTTCAGCGCGCACCTGGCGCAATCATTGATCGCCGCCTGGTAGATCCGGTCGCCCTTGTAGCGCTGCTTCAGCGTTAGCCACTGACCTGCCGGGCACTGGTACCGATCCTGTTCGGCATCGTAGGTAAAGTCCTTGCGCTCGAATAATGCCTCTCCACCTGGGTTCGAGGTTCGGTTTGGCGGCACATACGCGCTAATGGCGGCTTCTTCGCAAGCCTGGAACTGCAGGCCATTTGAGTAACCCATATCGGCTGTCACGGTTAGCGATTCTTGCCCCAACTCAGCCTTGGCAGCTTTCGCCATGGGTTCAAGTTGCTTGCGGTCATCACCATCCTGCGTCACCTCGTGATGCAAAATGAGACAGTGTTCTGCGTCGACAGCAGTCTGCACGTTATAGGCAACACGAGCCCCCTTTGGCGTGCGCATCATTCGGGCATCGCTTTCGTGCGTGTTGAATTGCTCCAGTCCCATCGATTGCATCAAGGCCTGGCAACTGCGATTGTCTTGCTGCTTGGCCTCAAGCTCCGCCAAGGCTGCCTTGATCGCAGTACGATCTACCACCGGCTCACCCTCAGTCTTATCAGCGGCATCCAGGTCAGCCAGGTATTGGGCGATGCGTTTATCCAGCTTCTCGTCCTGACGCTTGAGCTGATTCAAGTTCAGGTGGCGTCGCGCGGAAGCGACTGCCTGAAACTTGCTCCCGTCGATGGCAACCAGGTCACCGGCAATCAAACCGGCAGTTCGGCAGAACTGCACAAAAGCTCGGCACGTCGTAACGAACGCAGCTTTGTTGTTCTTGCGGAAGTCGGCGATGGTCTTGAAGTCGGGTTTAAGTCGGTTGATCAGCCACATCACTTCGATGTTGCGCTGGCATTCAGCTTCCAGGCGACGGGACGAACGAATGCGCTGGAAATAGCCATAAAGGTAGAGTTTGAGCTGATCGGCGGGATCGTAGGCGGGGCGCCCTGTGGCCTTGGGCTGAGTTTTCTCAAAGCCGAGCTTACCCAGATCCAGCTTGGCGACATACAGGTCGATGACCCGTACGAGGTGATCTTCAGGGATCAATTCCTCCAGCGAGACCGGGAACAGGCTGGTCTGACTGCGGGACTCTCCTTGTATGTAGGCCATAACGAAAAATGCTCCGTATCTTTCGATACGGAGCATTTTCTTAAAGGGCCGGGCAGATTGCTAGGTTTTCACACAGTCTGGGTTGGGGCCTTTGTGCTTGAGGTGAAAAGTCACGCCGTGAGCCGTTCGGTCGTCTCGCTGGACTGATCCGACTGCAGTGCCACCAGGTACTCGGACGCCTCACGCGCCTGTCCACTGGCGCGGAAGATGGCCCGCTTGTCTTCCTTTAGGATCTTCAACCAGGATGCCAGGTACTCTTCGTGGCGCAGCTCGCCCTGGGTGCCGGTGAGGGCGCAGAGAAATGCCGCACCCATCTCCGCGACCAATTCCTCGAAGGCGTAGGCTGCAGAGCCAAACGCGTGCCCGCCAGTGATGCCTTCCCGGTTAAGGCGGGCGTGGTGACCCGACCAGTGCGTCAATTCGTGTAACGCGGTTGCGTAGTAGCTGGCGACGTCCACGAACTGGGCCTTGGTGGGCAATTGGATGAGATCCCGTATCGGTAGATAGAATGCGTCATCCCCGTAGCGATGCTCGATACGTGCGCCGCTGGCGGCCAACAGTCGCTCAGCAGGTGCATCATCGATGAACGCCACCGGATCTTCACCCTCGACGTGGGGCTGCTCTTCGTTGGTTAGCCCCTCGGTCTGCTCGATGTTGAACAGGCAATGCGTCCGTAGCAGTGCGAACTGCACCATCTTGATATTGCCTTGCTCATCACGTACGACCTGACCGTCTTCGTCGTGTGTTTCCTTACTCATAGGTTTGTACAGCACAGCGAGGGTCGATTGCTCGCCTTTGCGCACGTGACCACCAGCTTTGCGGGCCTGGTTGTAGGTGAGCCAGCGATCCTGGCGGTACCCGCGCAGGCGGGCTTCGGCCCACAGCAGAGGAATGTTGATCCCGGCGTAGGGCCGCCGGGTGATGGCGTTGATGGGGAAAGGGGAGTCAGCACTTGAACCGGTGGTGGTCCAGGTGATGGCGTTGATGGGGAAAGGGGAGTCAGCACTTGAACCGGTGGTGGTCCAGGGTTTGATCCAGGGGATCACGCCTTGGCTCAAGGCGCTGACGATCTTGTTGGTGACATCCAAATAGATATCGGACATGGCGTTCTCCGGGCGTGTAGGGGAACGCTGCCCAGCCGGGAAGAGTTCCCGGTGGGGTAGTGAGGCAGTAGTGTGGCTGACAGGGTCAGAGGGCGGCGATATCGACAACGATCTCCCCGCGCAGTCGGATGAGCAGAAAGGCCGGGCCGCTGGGTGGGGTGATCCGAGTCAGTTGGAGCTGCAGCAGGTGAGCAGATACTGAAGTGCCGTCGCGCTTCGAACGGTCGAGTTGCAGCTCGATGGGGCAGTGTGAGGTACGCGAAGCCGAAGCCTGCACGCTGTTTAGCAGGTCTGCCAAACGCATGGCTGATTTTCCAATCGGTTCCTCGCCTGTGGCAGGTTCAATGAACTGCTGCCAAACGCCTGGGCTCAGCACCACCGCATTGGAAAAGCGCTTCATCCTGGACATTGGGACCTCCGCGTAGCTGATCCCGCGACATCTCATGTGAGGTTCGTGCGTGGACCTGCTCAATCTGAACAAGGCATTGAACAGGGTGCGTCCATGTATTAAACCGCGCTTGGACGTGAGGTCAATCTCCGATCCCTACCTCCAATGGAGGGCTCTATCCAGGGAGGTCCAGCGAAGACTACAGGCCTTGGATTCCTGACAAATGGCGATCTTCAAGCGACTGAAGAATAATGCGAGATGCGTCCAAAGCGGCCCGGTTAAGGTGCCGCACTGGATACGCGTGGACTTCGCATCTGCGTCAAGATTTGCCTGCGGGATCAACCTCAGCGGCCAGGTACAGGTGGGTGGAGGCGGCCTCCACCACCAGCGATCCTGCGGTACCGCGAAGGCTGGCGAGGACAGGATCATCAATGTCGAAATACTCGGCAAAATCATCGCCGCCGAACTCATCGCGGGCGCGATTCCACCAGGTGTCGAAGTCGTCGACGTTGGGGTTGCAGCCAGTGGCATAGGCCACGCGTTTGCGGCCGCCACCGTCCGGTTTGCTTTCGCCGATCTCGGACATGAGGTAAACACCGTGGTCCTTGACCAGTATCAGTCTGCAACCATTGATACCTGCCTCGGCCAACACGGCGTGAAGTTCAGTGCCTGTGAAACGCAGCATGATGAGATCCTCCAAAGGGTGCGGAGGAACGTCATCCCGTGTGGGAGAGCTCCCAGCACTGGAATGGATGTGAGTAAGGTGCAACGAAGACGCAGGTTCAATGAACCCGGGGGATTAGAAAGCGTTCATCACTGGGGATCGGTGACCATGCGAGCTGCCGAACGCGAATCGCATTTCGGGGTAACCATCACATGCGTGACGTAGCCTCAAAGGTTGTGGCTACCTGGGGTGCTGGATAACCAGCGATTGCAAAATTGGTTTACCAAGCGAACCGATGTAGCGTCAATAGCGCTTTTCGGTGGAGGCAATTTTCGCGATCCAATGAGCGCCACTGCCGATAATCCGCGTTGTCCAAGTGATCAACGGTCATGGAATTCAGCGACAGAGGAGTAAGCTAAAGCTTGGATCCAAATTAACGGTAGTGGTTGGCCGCAAGCGCGGTGACGGGTAAGGGAGGCAATCAAATGTCGACTCCAGCTTCTGCCAGTTCGGGCCGGACCGGTCTCGGCAGGTTTCTCATTAGCACTGCGGTTGGTGCTGGTCGAATGATGCAGCGACTCGAAACGAAAGTGCTGAACTCCAGCATATTGGTCTCAGTACCTTGCAAGTATCGGCGATTTGGCTTGCAGATTATCAAGTTGCTCCTCGTCCTTGCGGTTGCATCAGTTGCACTTTTCCTGGCGATCGGAATGGTTGCTCTCTGGGCCATGGCGATACTCCCCATTACGGCATCCGATGATGAGGAACCTGGTGTGCATCAGGTCAGTCACCCTCAACATCAACACAAATATCCAGAGCTGTATGACGAGTACGGGTCGCTCAAGTAGAGTCTTATTTGAGTTTCTGGACACCTGTCATTAGCTGTGTTGAGCCTCTTCCTGCTTGTGTCTGAGCGGCCTCTGTTCCACGAGTAAGAAGTGTCTGGATAGCACTTCCCACGTTATACCCCGCCCAACTCATTGCACCGATAAAGATCATCGGTAGCAAAACAAACATTGCGCCCATGACGTACTCGATCACCTGCGCGGTGACCGTTCCGTCCATGAAGCCTGCTGTCGGCAACGACAACAGCGCCTGATCTGTAGCAGAGACTTGGTTGTACAGAGTTTCCAGCATGCTCGAGTCGATCCAGCGCGCGAGCTCCCACCAGAACGTCAGCATGTGCAGCGTGAACAGCGCGAAGGTGATCGTCATAAGCGCCTTGAGTTGATAGGTACTGATCAGCAGTACCAGCGGCAAACTGATGATCGTGCCCATGATCATAAAGGCCTGGACCATCGGCAATGCCGCGCGCAGCGCATTCATCGCTGGGAAGTTGCTGAACGAGCCCAGTGCCAGGCCGGTGTTGGTGGCTAGGTTGTTCAGCCCTTGCGTCAGCGATCCGCCTCTCGCGCTACTGCCATAGTCCTGGAACACCTGCCCAGGTGCCATGCTCAATGATTGCTGCCGTGGGCTTACCAGCTCGCGTAAGGTGGCGTCTTCGACCTCCGTAGAGGTGCGCCCCGTCAGCCAGCCCCGCAGCTGCGATAGCAGCGATGGATCAACCTCGGCCACCAAGCGATCGCGCAGTCCGATTGTGCCGTCGCTCCACCACTGCTTGCAGGTGGGGTAGCCGGCGCCGTTGTCGAGCCGAGGCAGGGAGGTGTCTCGAGTTTCGTCGTATGGCCAATCGACTCGGGGCGTTCGCGAGCGGTCGGTATCGTAGTAGCCCGGTGTGTTGAGTAGGTACGTCGAGCCAATCCAGGACGCGTCGTAGCTCTGCGACTCGTCCAGCTCGGGGCGATTGGTGAACAGCCGCGAGCGCGAAAAACCGTAGCAGTCCCGGGTGAAGTCGGCGACTTCCTGTAGCAGCACCTGGTCGTTGATCCTCGAGCTGTCGATCTCCATGCGCATCGCCCGGATGTCGGGCGCGCAGGGAATCGCCGCGGTGGCAGCGGCGGTGATGCCTTTGCTCATGGCATGCACGAGGAACCACCACACCGGCACGTTCGCTGACTTCTCGCCGATGGTGTTGAAAGTCGTGGCCCAGGCCGTGTCCGCGGGCCTGGCCATGGACACCCCACAGCGCTGGCTCGCGGCATCGTCGAAAGTCACGGAGGACAGGTTCAGCGGGAAGAACGGCATGCAGCCGAACAGAATGACCACGTAGCTCATCCACAACCGGTTCTCGACGCGAGGGATCGACAGCAGGCCCTTGTTGCCTTCGTCAGCACCCTGTTGGCGGGCCGACAGCCATTCCTGCAGGATGACCGCACCGAAGGGAGCGGCGAACAGCCCGGTGTCCACCAGCGTGTTCCAGATGCCGTTGTTGATGATCCAGGCCAGCAGCGACAGGTAGTACTCGAGGTAGCTGTTGGTGCTCATGTTCATGGCTGCACCTCACACGCGAGACAGTTCGACCAGGATGATCGAGCTGAAGCCAATCAATCCCAGACGCTTTAGCCGTTGCTGGTCCACAGGCGCAGATCGCATGTGCAACGCTTTGGTCCAACCGATGAAGATCAGGGTGTACAGCAGGGCGCGCCACCCCGCGAAGTAGGCGGCAGTCGCCCGCGTTGGTGCGAGCCAATCCAGTTGGGCGGCGGGCAGTTGTAGTGCCATCCAGGCAATCAGCAACATGATCAGCATGGTGCCGAGGATCAGCAGCATTTGGGCGATCATGGACCTCACAGAAATCGGCATCATGGCGTGCTCCTTTGCTGGTCAGCCCGACGCAGTCGGTCCGGCTCCGGATCGCGCTGATCAATACTGCGCGAGGCGTCGGCGCCGCCGGCGTGGCGATCGAGGACCAGGCTGGCGGTATTGGTGGCCAGCGACTGGCGTACCTGCAGTTCGGTTTGCAGCAGGCGGATCTCCCGTTCCAGGGTTTCGACGTTGCTGTTGAGGGCGGTGGTGGCGGGCTGCGCCGATGCCACGTTCGGTTCGTGGCTGCCGGCGAACAGCGTGCGCTGCAGCAGCATCGCCTTGTAGATCACGCTGGACAGCGCGGTCTCACTGGCCAGGCGCCGGGCCAGCAAGTTCTGGTCGGGGTCATCGCGCAGCCCCTCGATGACGCCGCGGGAGACCTGCAACAAGGGGCTGGAGACCTTGCTGAGGTTCTCTGGGGTAGGCTGGTCGGCGCCTGAGACCATGTGCTGCAGGCCTTCCAGGTGTTCCGTGTAGGTTTCCTGGATCAGCGGCGACAGACCCGTACCGGCGGTTGCGCGCAGCGTCTCGCAGTCATCGCAGGTTTCCACCTCGGTTTCACCGAGCACCCGTGTCGCCCATTCCGAGGCCTCCTCGGGGCTCGACCAGGCTTGGCAGATGGCGCCATTCTGGCAAGCCGACCCGACGGCGGAGGTGTCCTCGACGGCCCGGTTGTGCAGCAAGTTGTAGCCGGCCTTGACCACGTCCGATGTCACCCGGATAGGTTGCTGGCCGTTGCCGCCAGCTTTCTGCCCGCCGACCCAGCTGACGCCGTTGTTGCCGTTGTTCGACTCGGTATCCTTCACCGCCATTACGGCATCGCCGCCGGACTGCTCGAGGTTGTGCTGCATTTCCTGATTCTGAGCCAGCGCGCCCCAGCCGGCTTGGTCGACCTTGTCGGCCATTTTCGCCGCCATCGCCTGGCAGGTGAGCTTGGAACGATCGAAGTCGATGCGTCCCTGCAGCACGCCATTGCTCAGCAGCTCATACAGCCCGGGGTTGGCGCGCTGGATGATCATCGCCGGCAGCGACATGACCGCCTGTGTGGCGTTCTGGATGACGTTGCCCATGATCTGCTGAAAGCCCTGGGTGGCACCATTGAGCTGGTTCTGCAGGGTGTTCGAGAGGTTCATGTTTCCGCACATCATGTTGGCCCGCCAGGACATGCCCACGCCGAGGCCATTGGGGCGGTAGAGCGAGGAGGGCGCTCCCGCCGCGGAACCGCCGCCGATGGTGTACATCACGCGGTCATCCAGGACCGGCGCCTGGTCACCGAGGTGGTAGCCGTTCTCGGCAGCATGGCCTGCGGCACACATGAGGAAGCACACCAATCCGAGCGTGATGTTGTTCATCATTGGCCTCCATCAAAGTCGATGCTGAACAGAAACGTCTGGCCCATGCGCTGGCAGCAGCGGTAGGGCCGCCACAGCGACCAGGCATAGGCGCCGTCGGCGCTTTGGACCGTTGGGCTAGGGAAGATGGCGCAGGTGTTCTGGATGACCGGGGTGAGTAATTGCCAGCGATGATTGTTGACGTTGTTCTCCATCACCGGCTGCGGCGGCCAGTAGCCGGGAGCCGGCATCGGCTGCAGCGGTAGATAGACATGCGGCTGGCCGACGCGGGTGATGAAGTCGCTGGCGCGCTGGGCCATCACGGCAGCTGCCTTGAAATCATCGGGCTGCACCAGAAAACCGTGCCGCGGATACACGCTGCCCCACATGTCGCCGAGTGCCTGATTGCCGATCTCACGCATTCCCGGGACCAGTGCCTGCGGGTAGACCGACTCGGGGATCGCCTGGCGCCACGCCAACGGGTCGAGCGTGCTGAGGTAGTAGGGCGCAAATGGCACCGCCCCACTTGGGCAGGCATAGCCGAACGTATGCGCCAAAGCGGTGAGAGCTGCCCCGCCGGGATGGCCAATGCCGTCGACATTCTTGAACCTGGGCAGGTTATCGCGCTGCGGCGAAGGCGTGATCAGGTTGCCACCCCCTTGCGACGCCGGCGTCGGCGCCGATAGCGCCGACATCTCGCTCCAGGGATTGGCGCCGGTGTCGGCATAGCTCGATACCACCAGCTCGGGAATGAAGTGACGGATCTTTGGTGAGGTTCGCATCGTGCAGCCGAAGGGCGTACAAAGTAGCCAGTAGCAGATGCCGACGACTCGGTACTCCAGGCACTGCAGCGACCCGACGGAGGCGATGATGGAAGGCGTGGTCAATGCCAGACACTGCTCGGCGGCGACCAGCAGAGCTGCCGCGGTGAAGGCTCGGCTCCGGCGAGCCGTTCTGGGTTTCGGCGATCTGCTTCGGGTGAAGGCGGTGACGTTCATGGGCAACGCTCGGCAGGTGACAGCGGTGTGCATCCGTGCGCCAAGTTTCAGCATCCCGGATCCGGTGCTGGAAGAGGGCGGACAAACCGAGTCCGGGGTGATCGGTTTCGTCGGGCGCTCGATTTAGCGGCGCGAGATGAGCAAACTGCCAGAGGAAAACAAATGTGCTCTTTCCGATTCTTATTGAGCAGAAGGGCTCGAATAGCCCTGACGGTGTCATTCATGAGATGCCGCGCAGGCGATCAATCTCCGCCGCGACCTGAAGGGCGGCCTCCAGCTCTGTCTGTTGCTGCTCCTCCATCAACCGCCAGCGCTGGGCTTTTTCCTCCGGCTCGGTCATGGCCAAGGCGAGGTACAGACTCGGTGGCACCGCCCGGAATAGCGTCTCCAGGTTCTTCGACAGGACCACGCCCTCGGTGTATTTGCCCGAGGCCTTGCTCGCGGAGAGCAGCAACGCTTTCTGCGCCGGCGTGAGTTTCTTGAATCGGGCTATCTCCTCGATTTCCGCCGGCGGCATGTTCAAGCAGATCCACCACTCGATCATGTTGAGCATGGTCTGCGCCGCATCGGGCAAGTCGGCCATGTTCTGTGTTGCCAGCCAGAACCAGGCGCCGAGCTTGCGCCACATCTTCGTGCCCTTGACCACAAAGGGGGCCAGCAGCGGGTTTTTGGTGATGATGTGGCCTTCGTCGGTGACCATGATGATCGGTCGCCCCAGGTACTGATCGCGCTCGGCGATGTTGTTCACCGTGTTCATCAGGCTGATGTAGCTGATGGACATCTGCGCCTCGTAGCCCTCACGGGCATAGGTGGCGAGGTCGACGATCGTCACGTCGCTCTCCGGCCAGGGTGTGCCGGGCCGGTCGAACAATGCACCTTCGAAACCCTGGCAGAACAGGTCGATGGACTCGGCCATCTCCTGCGCACGCTCACGGCGCTTGTCGGGCAGGTGGGTGTCGCTGGCGACCTTGCGCAGGGCATCGCGGACATGGCGGGTCAGCACCTGCTGCTCAGTCGTCGCGCAGTACCGGGCGGCATCGAGGATGCACTCGCGGATTAGACTGCGGTCCGCCCGGGTCAGGCGCGCCTCTTCCTTGGCTTCGCCGCCGGTGATCATCAGCCGAGCGGTGATCTCCAACTCGCCCAGCACATCGCGCTGCTCGTCACTGTCCGGCGTGGACTCATCCAGGTCTTCGGTCGACAAACTGGCGACCTGGTCCGGATGCTCGATCAGGCGCCGGGCATGGGCGAACGGCGCCAGGCTCACATCACTGCCCGGTTTGAGCTGAACCTTGTTGACGGTTAGGCCGAGGGTGGCGAAATAGTCGCCCTGCAGGCCGAAGGAGTTGCCCGCTTCGACGATGAACAGCCGCGGCCGGTACACGGCCATGACCTGCATGAGGATCGAGACCAGGGTGGCCGACTTGCCGGCGCCGGTCGGGCCGAACAACAGCAGGTGGCCATTCATCGAGCGGTCGAAGCGTGACAGCGGATCGAACGACAGCGGCGCACCGCCACGGTTGAAAAAGGTGATGCCCGGGTTGCCGGTACCGATGCTGCGTCCCCAGAGCGGCAGCAGGTTGGCGACGTGCTGGGCAAACAGCAGTCGGGTATACCAGTTGCGTGTGTCCCGCGCCGGGTTGTAGACCATCGGCAACCAGCGCAGGTAGCTGTTGCACGCGGCCACTTCATCGCCCTCGCGCACCGGTTGTAGGCCGGCGCCGAGCAGCACATTGGCGGCCTGGACCGAACGCTGGCGCAGCTGCTGTTCATCGCCGCCGCGCAAGTACAGCGCCAAGGTTCCGCGGTACAGCTTGTGCTGGCGGCCAATCAGCGCGCGGGCCTCTTCCACGTCCTGGCGGGTCTGGGTGGAGGCGAGGTTCTCGCCGATGGCTTTTCGCGCCAGGCGATTGAGCTGCTCCTCGAGCACATCCTGGGGCGTGATCACCAAGGTCAGGCTCATGACCGACCGCTCGGGCAACTGATCGAACAAGGCGTTCAACGCTTCGCCCTTGCGTGTTTCACCGGTCAGCTGGCCGATATGCGGTGGCCTGCGCAACTTGTCGACCACCATCACGGCGTGAGGCTTTTGATCGAAGTACCACAGGCCCTGCTCGCTATCGGAGCGCGGCTCTTGAAAGAACAGCCGCTCGGCGAAATCGTGGTCGAACGGCAGCGGCAGCTCCTCGCCGTCATCCACGTCCGGGTAGGGCACACGTCGATAGAACGCGGCGGGGAACTCGCCAGTGAGGGCTGGGGCCGGGTTGAACCAAGGCAACAACCAGGCGTAAAAGTCGCGCCCGGTCAGCCGCCGAGGGCTGACCCCGCAGGCCTGCAGCGAGGCCACCAGGCGGTCGCAGGTGCGGTTCAACAGCTGAACCGGGCTCTGCCCATCCTCGTCGGCCTGCTCTCCGAGCCAGCGGTAAACCACCAGGCGAATCCGCCGGTTGCTGCCGCGCCACGGCAGGTGGGACACCACATGGTCGTCGAACAGCCCACCCGGTTTGCCGACGGCTTCAAGATGGCGGCGCATCGACGCGAGGAAAGCCTCGGTGAACGGCGTACCTCGCGCGCGCGGCGCGATGTAGCGCTCCAGGCGTTCAAGGTACGGGGCGAAGTCACTGTCGTCCTGGCAGAAGAACTGCACCACCCAGGGCGCCTGGTCGAACTCGTCGAAGCTGTCCTGCAACGCATCTTCCAGCGCATCGCGTGCCGCCATCAGCCATTCGGGCTCACGACCCTCGGTACCGATCGGCTGCAGCTCGAACACGGCGCCCACGGAACGGTTGTCGTCGAGCAGAAAGCACTGCGCATCTTCGAGGTATTCGACCCAGGGCAAGTGGTCGGTGAAGCTGGGGTTGTGCGCGTACTGGGCGGCCTCGTCGGCCAGCGTGGCGCGCCGACGTTGCACTGCACGCCAAGACTTCCAACATGGTGGTTCGCGACTCGTGTCATCGGCCATCACAGATCGTCCAGGCGCTCGCCGGGCAGCGCGTACTGGACCTTCTCGTACAGTGGGAACACGGTCGAGTAGCCTGGCACCGGCGTCTGTTGGGTACCGGCCAGATGCGGGTAGACGTACATGACCAGGTCTGGGTTAGGTAGACGCGGGAACTGGGCACGGATTTCGTTGGCCGCCGTGCGCGTGTAGGCGCTCTGGTCCTTGCTCAGGCGCTCAGGATCCAGCACCGGGCGACGTAGTTCTCCACGCGCCTCAACTAGCTGTTGCTGAGTTCCGACCGAGCCACCGCCGTTCCAGATATCCAGCATGGTGTGATCGCCGTGGGGCAGCATTTCCTCCTTGCTGGTGGAGCAACCGGCCAGGTGCAGGCCGAGCAACAGGCTAATCCAGATCCAGTACCGAGACGGATGCGCTTTCATGGTTCACTCTCCGGCCTTTGGGTTCGTAGTCGATGCTGATTTCGTGGTCCAGGTGCAAGGCCACCTTGGCCCCAGGGGGCACGTAGATGGCGGCGAAGGCTTCGCCGTAGAGCTTGTTGATCCACTCACGGATGTCGCCAATGCCCCCGCTAATCACCGAGTTCAGCGCGCTGTTACCGTTGTTCTGGGATAGGCCAAGGCTGCCGCTGGCCGAGTTGATGAACGAGGTGTTGTTCTGCTCGCTGCCCAGGGCTGCAGCAAAGCCGGCGCCGGCCGCAGTGATCAGACTCTGGCTGCCCAGGTACTGCTGGGCGTTGGAGCGGCGCTCACCGGAAATGCAGGGGATGCCGTAGGGGTCAGAAATGTAGCCCAGGCCGCCGCGGATCTTCTCGGTGTCCGAGGTCTGGGTGCTGCTGCGATTGCGGCTGACGACCTTCTGCGGCTGCGGCACCGTGCGGACGGTGCCGTCGCCGAAGACAAAAGTGATCGACTCGACCTGGCCGCGCACGCAGGACAATGTCCAGTCACCAGCGGCGGTGCCGTTCATTACCGCGCCGACCACGTCCGGCAGGTCGATGCCGTTGGCAGTGAGGTTGTCCGGCCCCACCAGCACCTTGAACGGATAGGGGTCATTCACCGTTCCGTCTACCGGTACCCGGCCAATGAGCGCGGTCATGGCGATCGAACCCATCAACGTCGAGTTCTCGGGAATGGTGTAGACGGGGCGGGCGCCTTCGGTACGGTCCTGGGCGTTCTCCAGGTCACGTTCGCCTTTAGCGACGGCCCGTAAGCGATCTTGGCCACGGTCGATGGCGTTGTCGTCCAGACCGTGCAGATCCTTGAACTTCGAGGTCAACGACGACAGCGGTCCCTCGGCTTTGCCGGTGTTCTCTTGGCCGGCGCGGGCATTCGATGGTTCGATCCACTGCACCGCATCTGCCGGTGCCTGAGGGCCTGCAAACTGCTGCTCGTCGCCTGGCTCAAGACCGAATCCCGCAGGAACATCCGACTTTGCGGCGGGCTTACCGGTGAGCTGGTCCTTGAGCCTGGAGAGCAGCCCTTGGGTCTCGCGATGCTGCTGCTCGGCCTTCTGCCGAGCATCGTTGGCCTGCTGGCGTTGTTCGGTAACCTGTTGGGTGACACTGCTCAGCGTGCTCTGGATGCGCGTATCGATATTGCCTTCGCGCGTGCGCAGCCGGTTGTTCTCGGTCTGCAGGGCATCGTTGCCTTTCTTCAGCGTCTGCATCTCGCTGCGCATCGCCTTGACCTGGCCGATCAAAGTGGCCACGGTGTCGCGCGGAGTGTCGCCGGCGATGCCCAAGGCCTTGGCCTGTTCCGCGCTGAGCGTGGCATTCTCCGGATCGTGAGTGGGCTGGCCATCTGGGGTGGTCACCCAGGACTTGATGATGATCAGCACGATGCCTAGCAGGACCGCAGGCACAAACCATTTCAGCAGGCTGTTAGCTTTCATGATCGTCAGCCTCCGGCTTTGGCGGGGGCAACAGCAGCGCATGCTTCAGGTCGCCGCCGCGGGTGACGAGGTAGGCCACGGAGGTGTCTTCAGGCGTGCCGGCAAGGCCGAGGTCCGCGTGCTGGAAGGTTGCGGCGAACAGCGTGGCTTGCAGGTGACGCGGGTCGAGCGCGACCTTGCCGGGGCCGCGGTTTACGATCTTTACAGCCGTCACCCAGTAATCGCCCAGCCGCCAGGCGGCGAGTGCCTTGATCGAAACCCGTTCGGTGGGCAGCAAGGTGCTGAACGCGGTAGAGTCGCTCAGCGGCACACGCCGCACACCGGGTAGCGGTGCCACGGTACGCAGGGGCGCATAGAGGTTCTGCGCCGCATAGCGGGTGAGCACCACCGGTACCGGGGTCTCTGCAGGTGATGTGTCCTTCGCAGCTTCCACGTCCGGTGCCTTAGCCTGGACCACGATCTTGACCGGTTCTAGTGCCTCGCTGCCCTCGAGCGCCTCGATGTCGATCAGGATGATGTCCCCTGATTTCACCGACTGCAGTTGCAACCGGGTAGGGGGAAGGGTGTCAGAGGCGCGTAGATACACCGTACCGCCGACGGACTGCACACGCAGCTTACCGGCGATCGTGCCCGGCACCCCCACGCGAACATCCTCATCCAGCAGCAGGACGCGCTCCTGGCCCACCGTAAGTGGAACGGCCAGCGGCAGGCGATCCCAGTATTTGACCTCGACCGCACCGACTGCAGAACACCAGCCGGCGGCTATCGCCAGCATCAGGATCAAGACACGCATCATCTCGCACCTCCAGGCAGCGTCAGCTTCTGCGGTGTGCCTTCGTAGCAGTCCAGGGCCAGGCCCCACTTGTTGTGCTCGGGGTCGACGTCGAAGCGCACCACCCGTAGCGGGTAGCGCACCACCACGCGTTTCACCGGTTCGGAGGCGTAGTACTCGTCGGCGTTGAGGTCGAGCTTGACCAGCCAGCTGTGCTTATCCAGCTGCTTCACCCGCAGGTCGGGGTCGTCGCTGTAGCCGCGGCCCAGCACCTCGTATACGCCACGCACCCGCCCGCGCAGTTCGCCAGCCGCTTTGCGGTACTCGAAGTCGCCGTCGAAGAAGGTCTTGCACGCCGGTGTCAGGTAGGGTTGCAGGGCAAAGATGGCGCGGTGATAGTCGACTTCGCCGTCGGTGGGCCAGCGGTTGAGCTGGCCGAAGATGTACAGCGCGAACGCATAGATGTTTTCCGGGGGTACATCCCACCATTTGCGTGTGCTGCCGGAGCGCAGGTCGGGCGGCACGTGAATGGTCAGCTCGGAGGGCGAGGACTGCCAGCCGTACCACAGCCCGCAGCACAGCAGTGCCAGGATCGAAACGGCCAAACGCAGGCTGAAGATATGCGCCTGCTGCGCATCCACCTTGTTGCGGAAGCGGCTCATGCAACGGCCCTCATATGTCGACGTGAACGGCGGACGGTCCAGGGCCCCGAATACAGGATCAGTCGATGGGTACCTATGCCCCAGTGCACGGCCAGGTGCCACTGTAGACGTCGGTACAACCAGGTTTCCGGGCGGGCGCGCTTGGCTCGGCGCATCAGCTTGCCGCCACCTAGCAACGCCAGCGCCATACAGAGGAACATGCAGGTAGGGAGGGTGGCGATGGAGGCTGTGGCCACCGCCAGCGGTGCACCAAGGATCACACCCAAGCCGGCCCCGACGATCAGCGCGACCCACATCTCGTCGTTGGTGAGCCCGCGCAAAACAGCCGGGTCACGGTTGAGGCGCTCGGGGAGGAAGGTCAGAGTGCCGTCAGGCAGAGTGGCTGGGGCGTCGGACATGGTGACCTCAAAGGATCGTCGCGGCTTTCGTGAGGAACCACAGGATCACCACCACCAGCAGGGCGCCGACGCCGACCACGGCACCGAGGTCCTTCCAGGTCTTGCGCTGGTTCTGCACGTCGGCGTAGACGGTGAGTGAGTGCCAGGCCACGCCTAGGAAGGCTAGAGTGGCGATCAGCAGGCCGAGCAGGATGCCACCGTCGTAGGCGTAGTTCTTGATGGTGTCGATCAGTCCCGCCCCCTCACCGCGAGACGGTGCTTCCATGGTCGGCAAGTCGGCCCAGGCCAGTGTCGAACTCAACAGCATCAGACCGCCGAACAGGGCTTTCGAACAGGATTCCCGCAGCAGAGCGAGTGGGCGATGACAATTACGGGGGAGGTTCATGGCAAGGTCTCCTGATTACGACAGCATGAAGAACATCAGCACGATCAGGGCGAGGGCCAGGCGCAGTGTGCTGCCGCCGAGCGCACCGAAGTTGAGGTTGCCGGCCGCCCAGCCGCGGTAACCGGTCCACAGGGCCCAGGTGCACCAGAGGAGTGCGAGCACCAGCACCGATGAGCGCCAGAGCACTGAGCTGAGCTGCGGAGTGAACCCGGCCACGGCAGAAAACGCGCTTAGTTGGGCGTCAGTCATGCTCATCGGATGGTCTCACGAAGGCACCTTGAGCATGGTAATCACCGGTCAGCTCAACAATGTCAGCTGGCTGCGCACGCGAGGGGGACAGGTATTTTTGGATGCCGTGGCGCATGCGTTTGAGGTCCGCCGCGAACCTCGAGTAATCGAAGCGGTAGCGGGCGCCTGCGGCGTCGACGGAGCTGCTGTTTGCGCGGTCAGCCAACAGTTCGATGGCAGTGATCTGCCGCTGCACGAGTCCGAGATCCGAGCGCTCCGGCGTACCTAGAGCTGCGGCACCGAGTGACATCAGACAAGCAAGAAAAAGGACGGAAGAGGTAGTTTTCATGGTGAATACCAGCCTTGGATCTGGCATCCACCCTGATCGGTTAGGTAGTTTTTGACATGGATTAAAGGGATCTGCGAGCTCTCGGTTTAAACCTGAGGCAACAGCGAATGTGTCCTGTGCTGATGCAATTCTCTGTTGGTCGGCTACAAACTGGCTCTCCTGCGCTCATTTCGTTGAACGAGTCGTCTTACCCATAAGTCTCTTGGGAAGAACGCCTTCTCAATTTCCCAGCGAGTCGGCTAAATCCTGATGTGAACAGTTGAGCCTGCGGATGCCAGACAGGAACAAAGGAAAGTTAAAAGCGAGAGCGACAATCATCTGTCTGCACAGCGGCAAGGTGCTGCTGGTGCGCAAGAAAGGGGGAAAGTGGAATTTCCCAGGCGGGGCGATCGAAGCGGGCGAAACTCCACTTGCCGCTGCGGAGCGAGAGCTTCGGGAAGAAACGAGCATCAACGGCCATGGCTTACTTTACTTGTCCACCATAACCGTGGAATCAACCATCCACCACATTTTCATCACTCACTTTCACGGCGGCGACAAGGTCGTAGCCTGCAATGAGATCGCGGCCTGTAAATGGTTGCCGCGCGACAAGCTGACCCCTTCCATTCTCAAGGCCACGGCAGCAGGTTTGATAGCGACTCAGCTGCCAGCCTTGATCGCTTAGCGTCCGGCCTAGCCTGGCGCCGCCGAGCGCATGACCGGTTATATCTGACTGATCGACCTTGTTCTGCGCCAAGGAGGACTTCGGCAAGCTTTGCAGGCAATAAACGCTGCAAAAGCTTTCGAGGATCAGAGACTCTTCAACTGGAGCGTTACGCAAAACACGTTCGAGCGGCATCATCAGCAGGTTGAACAACACTGCAAAGCGGGCGAGCAACAGCATGTGGGTTCGAATGCATGAGACCATAGTCCTTTCCATTGGACGAGCACCGGCATTGAGCCGAAATCAGCATAGCCTGTCAGGCACCTTCAGAGGTGATCGGCGATCCGCATCACGCTTCATATCCCCTCCCGGTAACTAAGCGATTCAGCTTCGCTACACACCGATTTCGGCCTCAAGCTTATACAAAAAAAATTATCTGTATCGCTATTCAAGCCAACTGTCTGATATTCCAGGGCGATCGTCATGCTGTCATTGAACTGCCGCCTCGCTTTGCTATGGTTAGGTTTCCGTATAAGACTAAAGTCGTAGGAGGGCGGCATGCGTATTCGAGGTGACGTTTTTTGGGATTGGGCGGATCCAGTGCTTCATCATCGTACCCATGACGAGGAGCTCGATGACGGCACCACTATCGATGTTCAGGTCAGGCTCTCGCGCACCGGTCAGACGCAAATGTTCATCGGCGTCTACGCGGGATGTGGCATGGCCCTTCACGAAGAAGCTTTCGATTCTCGACCGGGTGAGTCAATGACTAGAGCATTGGCTTGGGGTGTAGGGCGTGCAAGACGCCTCGCGACTGATCAGCAGCCTGCCGTGCAGCGGGTGGCTTAGACGTCAAAATTAGCACTTTGGTGGTCGCTGTGCCTCAGATGCCAGCGATCACTCATTCTTGGAGTGTCCTGCAATGACGGTAATTGCGGGCAAAAGAAAGCCCGCTGCTAGGCGGGCAAGATCTATCACACGTAGGGATTATTAACTTTCCCACGCTGAATGTGAAAAAGCTGTGAAGATTGTGGGAGGAGACGGGCTTTCCACCGTTTGCGTATCAAAAATGTGGAAGCTGAAACCAGTCCCTGCGGAATGGTTGGTTAACCCTGCCCAATCTCTGCCAGTCTCGAAGGACTGCCTAATCAGTCAATGACCCAGGTTACCAATCTCAATCGGGATGCGGGGCGCTAAGCGATCTGCTGTTCAAGCTCATCAGCGATGCAGGCCAAACGCTCGATGCTGTTGTCCAGTGAGTGACCTGATCCTGTTCGTTTTCAAGAAAGGCCGAGACGAGTCGAAAGCTGCCATTCGCGACAGACCGCTTCCGACCCATAGCTGCCGTTGGTGGAGGGGGAACTAACCTGTAGGTGGGCTTGCTCTAAAGCTTCGATTGCCTAGCTGTAGCTCACAAGCTGATGGAACCCAGGCATATGAACAACCATCACTTCTTGGAAAGGATTTCCTTGATTTCTTTCTCTTTGATTTTCATGGCCATCGCGACCAGGAACACCTTGAAGATGAAACCGCAGACGAAGGCGCTGAGCGTGATGGTGAAGAACATCGACACCAGGAGATCGACAGCCAGATAACCGCTGCTCAGCAAGACTGGTTTGTAGATTAGTACGCCAGCGAATACGACCCAATGGCTCATGCAGTAGAAGCAGTTGAAGAGGTAGCCGACCATGTGCCCCAGCTTCTGGCTCCAGGTCCGCACCGGGACAAACAACTCGGTCATGGTGATGGTGTAGGCGATGCTGCTGGCCGCTACCGCGATAACGAAGCAGGCCCAAAGGGCGCCCATGGTTGGATCGTTAGCAAAAGTGCTCATATCTTTTCCTGGCTAGGGTTAAGGTTGGGTATGAAGCGGCGACCTTTCATGGACGTTTCTTGTCCAGCTCTGCCGCAATAACATTCAATTGATTGATTGAATGTTATTGCGGTGATATCGTGCTGTCAATGAGCACACACCCAGTCCCACATGCCACTGAACGGTTCGTCCCCATTGCCGACGTCGCCAAGACGTTGGGCAACCCGCAACGCCTGACACTTCTTGAGCATCTGGTTAAAGGTGAGCAGTCCGTCGAGAAGCTGGCCGAGTTGTCCGGGCTAACAATCGCCAATACCTCTCAGCATCTTCAACACCTTCGCCGTGCCGGATTTGTCGCCGCGCGCCGCTCAGGTAAGCACATGCTGTATCGCTTGGGGGATGGTCCGCTTGCACCGGTGCTCGCGGCCCTCAAAGGCTTTGTCGACTTTCAGCAGGACCTTGTACGCCAAGTGGTTGCAGATAGCCGAGACCCAACAGTGCATTTGGAGGGAGTCTCTGTGCAGGAGCTTCTCCGACGACTGGCTGACGGCTCAGTGATACTGCTGGATGTTCGTCCCGATGCCGAGTTTTCCTCGGCACATGTGCCAGGCGCCATCAGCATCCCAGTTCACGAACTGGCACAGCGGCTTGCTGACATTCCTGGTGATTTCCCTGTGATCGCCTACTGCCGTGACCCCTATTGCGTACTCTCTGTCGAAGCAGTCGCGATTCTGAGATCGAGTGGCCGCGACGCAGAGCGCTTGGCTGGTGGAATTTCGCAATGGATTGCCGCAGGACAAAGGGTGGATGTAACCCGGTAAGTCCAGAAATAATGGGTACTCCCTCCGCCCGGATTGTGAAGTCTGACGTTATAACCCCATTGCCGCAGGCAACTTCTGAGAACCCATCGCCAGAGCCCGCTTTGGGTCGAAAGTGGCCGTTCGCCAGTGTCCGCTTTCGACCCATTGCGGCCATTTGCGGAGGCCAATAAACGGCCTATTGCGCCCCTTCGACCCTATCGCTCGATAGGTGATCATGGCGCACTTCGATACAGATATGGCCTAGTTCGAAGCTACTATCTTGGCCCTGTGGGGCTATTCCAAGCGTTGCTACAGTGGGCTCCATCAACCATCCACCCACTACGAGCAACTACCCATGAACAACCGCCTTGATTACTTCAAACTGTCTCCCCAAGCGTCCAACAAACTGGTGGAGCTCACCCTGCAACTGAGCAAGAAGCCGCTACTGGCCGATCTCGCCCACCTGATCATGTTGCGCGCTTCGCAGCTCAACGGCTGTTCGTTCTGCGTGGATATGCATGTGAAAGAGGCCAAGATCCATGGCGAGCGCGAGCTGCGTCTTCACCACGTGGCCGTCTGGCGTGAGTCACAGCTGTTTTCGCCAGCAGAGCGGGCGGCGCTGGAGTGGACTGAAGCCCTGACCCAACTGCCGCCTCATGGCATCTCCAACAGCCTGTATGCGAGTGCGCGTGAGCAGTTTTCCGAGCAGGAGCTGTCGGATTTGTCGTTCCTGATCGTCGCCATCAATGGCTGGAATCGCCTCAATGTGGCTTTCCAGGCGATCCCGGGCTCGTCCGATGAACTGTTCGGCCTGAACAAGGCCAACCTCAACTGAGTAACTTGCTGATCAACGCGCCAAGCTGCTCGCCTGGAGCAGTCGTGGCGCAGTTGGTAAAACTCAGGAGCAGACCTGACTGACGCTGCGATGAGGCAGCCCAGCGCGACAACGCTTGTACCGACATGCCCCTCGCCAGCACCTGCTCGGCCAGGGCGGTGTCGCTTACGTCCTCCGGCAAACGCAGTACCAGGTGCATACCGCCTGGCGAGCGTTCCACCTGCATACCCTTCGGCAAACTCCGCTCCAGTGCTTCGATGGTCAATGCCCGTCGTTCGTTGTAGAGGCGGCGCATGCGTTGGATGTGCCGAGCGAAGTGTCCCTCGGCAACGAACTCCGCCACCAAAGCCTGGGTAATTGACGGTGACCCGGCAGCAAACAAGGCCCGTCCGACGCGCTCGAACGCTGCCACCTGCGCCTGCGGCACCACCAGATAAGCCAGGCGAATACCGGGAAACAGCACCTTGCTGAAGGTGCCGGCATACAGCACGCGCCCATGGCGATCCAAGCTGGCCAGCGCTGGAAGTGGACGGCTGACGTAGCGGTACTCGCCGTCGTAATCGTCCTCGACAATCCAGCCACCGGTGCGGGCAGCCCAATCGAGTAGCAGTTGTCGGCGTGGCAGCGACAGTGCCATCGACAGCGGGCTCTGATGCCCTGGCGTCACCATGACGACCTGAGCAGCCCGAGAACCCGCGATGGCGTGTTCTACGTTCATGCCTTCGGCATCAACCGGCACCGCTTCCAGGTCCAGGCCGAACTGGCGAAGCACCTGGCGCGTAGTGGGATAGCCCGGGTCTTCCACCCAGGCGCACTCGCCTGGCTGCAACAGGGTATGTGCGACTAAAGACAGGCTATTGCGCCAACCGCTGGTGATAAACACCTGATGGGCACCGCAATCGATACCTCGGGACACCTGCAGATACGAAGCAATGGCGCTGCGCAACGCTGCCAGGCCGTGGGGTGCTGGATAGTCCAGATCTCCCAGACGCATCCCACGGAGATACCGAGCACCGAGACGCGCCCATATCTTGCGCGGAAATGCATCCAGCGCCGGTACCCCCATCTGGAACGGCAACAACTGCGGTGGGCGCCAGAGCGAATCAGGCGCGTCTTCGATCACTTGGCTGCTGACTGGTAATACGGTGGCCGCTGACACAGGCTTCTGCAGTTCAGGATTGATTACGGTGCCTTTCTGCCCGAGCGCCAGGAGGTACCCTTCGCTGGCCATCAGCGAATAGGCCAGTTCGACGGTGCCACGTGCCACCCCCAGCTCCTTAGCCATGGCGCGCGCCGACGGCAAGCGGTCACCGGGGGACAACGTGCCAGCGGCAACGGCGGCCAGCACGCGGTCGTACAGTTGACGATACAGGGGCAAGGCGGACTGCTCTTCCAAGGGAGCAAAAGGCGGCTTGGGGGAGGTCATCATGGCCTAGTTCATATCCCATTTCTTGGCTCAATCAAGTGGGTCAATGGTAGTCCAATATAGCGCCATCACCTACTGATGAGGGCAACTCCCATGAAATTCCCTTTGCACAACTTCATACCCAGCGTGCTCGACCTGGCCGACACCGCCCTGCGTCCCTTGGACAGCACCCATGACCTGTGCAGCGCATTCCCGGTAATGCAGCAATTGCGCCCTCATCTAACGAGCGAAGCCGACTTCGTCCGCCGCATCGAGCGTATGCGCCTTGAAGGCTATCGCCTGATTGGCGCTTATGACGCAGGCGTTCTTGTAGCACTGGCTGGTTATCGCTTACAGGAAAACCTGGTCTACGGCGCATTCCTGTATGTCGATGACCTTGTAACCGCCGAGGCTCAGCGGGGTGGCCAGTGGGGGTCGCGCTTATTGCAAGCCTTGGAACGACTGGCGCGCGCCAGCGGTTGTGCACGCCTGGTGCTCGACACGGGTTTGGCCAACGCCCGCGCGCAACGTTTCTACTTCCGTGAAGGCCTGTTGACGGGTGCACTGCGCTTTCAAAAACAGTTCGATACGCCATAACCCGCATGCACACCCAAGGAGGCAAACCTCATGACATCGTCCCAACAGCCACTTGCTCCTTTGCGCATTCTTCGCCTGGTCGCCAGCCCCAATGCAGAGGCTTCGGAAAGTCTGAAACTGTCCCAGCAGATACTATTTGCCTTGGCCAGTCAGGCCGGCAGAAGGGGTATCCAGTTGATCGATTTAGACCTCAACACCTTTGCCCCAGTTGATTCGCCTTACGCCCAGGCGTTGGCCAATAAGCGCGTAGTCATAGCAAGCGGTCAGAAGGGTACGTTGAGCCGTTCCGACGAGTTGATCGACCAACTACAGGCATGCGACGTACTGCTGATTGCCACGCCGATACACAACTATAGCGTGCCCGCCCCACTCAAGATGTGGATCGACCACGTGGTACGCGTGGGCAAAACGTTTTTGGGCACCGCCAAAGGCAAAGTCGGAAATCTGACGGATCGTCCGGTTTACGTCGCAATCGCTAGCGGGGGCTATATCGGCGGCCCACAGGCCCGTCAACCGGACTTTCTGCGCCCCTACCTGTCCGCCGTCCTTGCCACCATCGGTCTCACTCAGGTGCATTACTTCACCGTTGAGGGTACCGCCAAGGGGGGGGAGTCACTGAATACTGGAAGGGCAACAGGGTACGGTGATGTGCAGGCGTACTTTGTTAGGCATAGCCGTCGAGTGGATCAAGTCTAAAGTCCGCTTCAGGGCCGACATCTACTCCAAGCGTTAAGGTTTGCATCTCAACTGGGCCGTATGCCAACAAGCGGCCACGCTCTTCATCGCTCATACAAAGGAAAAGAAATCATGAATCGTCTCAATTGGTTTGAAGCTTCGCCTGGTGCAGCTAAGGCCCTCGGCGGCCTGCATCATTTCGTGACCACCGCGACAAATTTGCCAGCCTCGTTGATCCACCTCGTGTTTCTCAGAGTGTCTCAAATCAACGGCTGCGCTCATTGCATTGATCTTCACTCACGCGATCTGATCAAAGCAGGTATGTCAGTGGACAAGGTGCTGTTAGTGCCGGTATGGCATGAAGCGCAATATTTGTTCTCGGATCAGGAGCGCTCAGCACTGGCTTGGGCGGAAGAAGTCACCAGGGTAAGCGAGACACAGGTATCCGACGAAGCTTATGCAGCCGCATCGGCGATGTTTGCAGAAAAGGATCTTGTTGACCTGACAGCGGCGATTGCCGCAATGAATGCGTTCAACCGTATGGGCGTCAGCTTCCGACTCAAACCTGCGGCTAGGGCTTGATGACCTAGTGACTCGGCCTGGAGAGGTAATACTTCGAAGACGGCACCTCGCTCCTATCGCGTACCGTCTGCTTCAGGCCATTTGCTGACCTTTCCGAACGACCGCTATGGGTCGATAGCGGACTGTCAAAGATATTTTTTGAAGGTCGCAGCGGTAATCGCCACCATGCTGCCGAGAAGTGCTGCACAAGGCACCAAGACCCAGATGGGGTTGAGTGTCCAGGGCAGGGAAAGGTAGATCACCCAAGGGCTGATCACCAGCGGTAGCAGTGTTCGCTTCGCTCGGTGGTATACAAAGCTGCTCTCCCGGCCTGCCCCGAACTTGCGCAAGTCACGGCGCATCAAACCGTCAACCGCACCGGTGATCACCGCGAGCAGGAACAGAGGGGTAGCGAGTATGAGAACGGCCAGTCGTACTACGAAAGTAAAGACCGTAAACAGGGCCGCCAGCAGATAGTCCTGCATCACAACGTAGACCTGCGCGAACTGCCCCTGGATTGCCGCTTCTTGACTGAGCAGTTTCAGCTGGGTGTCGGATTGCGCCCATCCAGAGCGCACTACGAGCCAGTCGTTCAGGTGTTCCAGGACCTTGGCGGTCGCTTGCGCCGGCTCTTGCACGAGCAATGAATTCTTGAAGTTGCCACTGAGCCAGCCCAGCTCGCTCAGCCACATGGCATGGCTGTGATGCCAGCCCTGCTGGGGCCAGAACCACAGCATGCCCGCAAACTCCAGCAAAATGGAGAATATCAGCGAAGCGAACAGCAGGCCGAGCAGTCGCAGACACAGCTCGAGCATGCCGAAGATGGGCCCCGGACTTCGCTGTGGAGGAGGTGAGCTGGCCGGGGTGGTAGGCATACGGGCTCCGCATACTCGGTTGCTGGCTGCGCGACTACGGGGTGTGTCTGCGCCCGGGTGGAGGCTGCTCTGGATCGAAATCGACCGTCGGAGCGCCGCCGGTGGTGCTCCACCAACTTCCCGCATTGGCGTTGTAGGACTCGCGCATGCGCGCAGCCAGGGTCTGCAGGTCCGCTGGCATCGCGTCGTCGCTAGCCGGTTTCGGTAGCGGCATGCGCACCTTCCACAACTGTCCGCCCTCCTGGAATGAGAACATCTGCCCCTTGGGCAAGGCGATGATGTGCGCGGGTTCAATCAGTGGTACCGAATTGGTGGTGACTCGATCCTGCGAGGAAGAGGTGAAGTCGGTCCGGGCATCAGGATCGGCGGTGTCCGTCGCGCCGGAGACCAGGGTTCGGGTCTGCACGTTGACCTTGGGCAGCTGGTTGGTCAGCAGTTCTGCGGTGGCGGTCTCCCGTACCCGCAGCATCTGCAGGGTGTTGAAGTTGCCGATGACCTGACCGGCCTTGGCCCGGTTGCCGATACGCGCCTCGATGTCGCTCAGGGTCTGGGTGTAGGCGGTGACCTGGATACCGGCGCCACCACCCTTATTGATCAGCGGAATAAATTCGTCGCCCATCAGTTCGTTGAATTCGTCGGCGTGTAAGTTGATCGGCACCTTGTCCGTGGCACTGGAGGAGCCTGGCAGCCCGTGGTCAATGCCGTGCTTGTAGATATGGCCGGCGACGGAGACCAGATCGGCAAACATCGAGTTGCCGACGGCACCGGCAACTTCAGCATCGGACAGCGCATCCAGACCGACGTAGACAATGCCGCGTTTGCGGATGACCTGCAGCCAATCGAAGATCGGCCTCGGATCGTCAAGGTCGGTGTAGTTGGGGGCGAGCAGCTGCGCTGTCTTGCCGCTGGTGAGCTTTTCCAGCAGCGGCAACAGCGAGGCTACGATCTTGTCGAAGTAGGTGCGGTCGTAGCGTACCGCCGAGCGCAGGCCGTCCATCACCGGATCGAAGATGCGTTTGGCGGTCAGGTACTGCTCGATGGCGACTACGCGTTTTTCTCGGCCGATCATGTGCCGTGGGATGTTCTTCTCGTTCAGGCGACCTTCGATCAGTACGATCGCTTCCCAGGCCTGCGGGTCATGCCGGGCAAAGAAGTGCTGGGCGTATTCGATGAACAGCGCGTCGATGTTCACCACGTGCCGCTGGATCTGCAGATAGTCTGGGCGCCGGCCGAGCTCGATCAGCGCCCGGGCGATGATGTTGACGAAGCGCCAGGCGAACTCGCGAAATGCTGCCGAGTTGCCTTCGCCGCTCAGTTGGCCAGCGATGCGGGTGGCGACTTCGGAGATGCGGCCGAAGCGGCCGATGGCGTTGTAGCGGGCGGAGATCTCCGGCCAGCCCAAATGGAAAACATAGAACTCATGCTCGCGGCCGGCGCGCCGCGCTTCCACGTACATGCGCTTGAGCAGATCGGCATCGCCCTTGGGGTCGAAGACGATGACTACCTCTTGGCTCGGCCGGTGGATGTCCTGGGTGATGTACACCTCGGCCAGGCGCGTCTTGCCGACTCGCGTGGTGCCCAGTACCAGGGTGTGCCCGACACGCTCGCCCAGCGGCAAGCTGGCCTCCTGTTCCTTAGGCTCGACGCCATGCAGCAGCGGTGAGCCACCCACCGGCGGCAGTGGCCGCACCGGGTTGAGTGGGCTGTCCCAGGCCGTCAGGCGAGGTAGCAGTGACAGCCCAGGTGGGGCCTTCTCCAGCAGATGTTCCATTCGCCGCGCCCATTGATGGGCAGCCGATTGATTGACGTAGCGGGCCAGCGCCGGGTCCTGCGCCTCAAGAAGGCGCTGGGTGTGCAGTCGGGTCCAGCGAAAGCCGCGGCCCATGAACAGGCGCTTGCCGCTCACCGGAATCTGCCGGCTAGTCAGCGAATAGCGCGGCAGGCGGCGGATATTGCGCCGGTAGCGCAGAACAATGCGTGCCTCGTTGAGCCGCTTCAGGCCAAACGCGGTGTAGGCCAGTGCCATGCCGGCCCCCACCTCGGGTGACAGCGCCACTGCCCAAGGTGAGTGCAGACACAGGGCGCCGGCACCAGCGCAGATGCCCACGGTGTACAGCTCCACCGCAGGACGCAGCAGGGACTTCATCGCATGTTCGCCCATGGCGCACCCTCACTGTTCCAGGCTGGTCGGCGTGATCAGCACGGGGTAGTGCTGTAGTTCCAGGCGTTCGGCGATGTCGTCACCACTCACCGGCCAGATGTCCACGCCCGGGGCTGCCGCCTGGATGCGGCGCAATGTTTGGGCGTCGGCCACTTCAACAGCCAAGCCGCTGGCGCCCAACTCCTGCAGCTTCTGTGCATGCTGGGCCAACCATTCCAGAGAGGCGGCGTCGTGCCCGACCAGGAACAGCGGCGTCAACCCGGGCAGCTTCAATGTCCTTGGCGACACGGCACCGGGTGACAGGCGTGTGCTGTGTACGGGCAGGGCCCACGTCAGCGCGCGGGGATCGGGCAACTGGCTGGGTGCCGCGAGCGCGCCAACCGTCCACCAGAGACAAATACACAGCGTTACCCAGCACCGACGGTTCATGGCTGCGGCCCTCTCGGAGACGCCACGACCGCTTGTACACGCTGCCAGTGCTGGCTGAACTGTCGGCGGTAGCGCGCTGCAGGTTTACCACCGGCAGGGCGGTGATAGCGGCCCGCCGCCACGACCCAGTCACCGCTGTCGGCGTAGTGGGCGCGGAGCAGCTCTGCCGTCACGGCAAGGTTGGTGCGAGGATCGAGAGCCTCGCAGGCGCTGTGGTAGCGGTCCGGGTGGTAGCCGAGATTGGTCTGGCCCAGCCCGACATCGATGCGCTTGGGATCGTGACGGATCAGCGCCTGTTTGAGTGCGGCACACGCCTCATCACGGCGGGCGAAACGCTGCGGCGTACCAGCAACATTCAGGGTCCAAGGCCAAGGCATGAGGTGACCTCGCAGCGGCGTGCCGCTCTCTTGGAGGGCGATGGCGAACAGCACGGAGGCGGGGATGCCGGCGTGCTCGGCGGCCAATTGATACGCAGGCGGCGGCAGCACGCCCGCTTTAACGGCCGTGGCGCCGGATAAGGCCAGTGCCAGAATCAGTCGATGCGCTGCCATTTGCCGTCCACCTGGTGGAAGCGCGCTGGCAAGGGGCGGCTGGCGCCCAGGGCGAACCAGCGGCCACGGTCATGGTTGAGAGTGACCTGGCCACTGCTGACCTGGGCGGGGGTAATGGCCGCGCCCCGAGCCCACCGGCGTAGACGCGTATCGTCACCCTGGCTGCCGACCAGGTACACATCGAGGTGTGCGCCGCCTTGCAGCCATTGCTGGGTATCGGTGACGCAGGGCGGGCAGCGTTCCTCCACAAACAGGGTAAAGCGGCCGGCAGGGGTAGCCGCTGGATCGTCGGCCATGCCCTGCACGGGCAGCATGCCCGGGAACAGTCGTGCCCAGGCGGCGGTGTAGGCCTTCTGGTAGGCCAACTCGCGCTCGGCGCGCTTGGCCTCGAGACGGACCTGCAGCTCGGCGTAGCGTTGCCGTTCCTGATCCGAGTCGGTTTCCACGCCGAGGGTGGTGAGCGGGTCGAGCTGCGGTGACCAGTAGTGGCGAGGCCCAGCCTGCAGGCGCTCGAACTTGGCCCACTCATCATCGGTCAGCCCCCAGGCCTTGGCCCGAGCCGCGTCGGATGCCTGCCGGCCCAGTGGCATCTGTTCGCTGAACTGCGGAGCCGAGTCGACCAGTTTTGGCGCGGTCCACGCCAGTCCTGCGAATAAACAGGCGGGGAGCAGGATGAGCGAAAGGCGGGAGAACCTAGCCATAAGCACCTCGTCACGGCAGGGGCAGTGTGTGGTCGCCCTGTCCGGGGACATGGAACACCACCTGGTTCGTGCGGATCGCGCGCAGCTGCCAGCTGTTCAAGCTGTCGCCAGGCTGTAGCAAGTGCACGGTCGTCAGCGAATGCGCACCTGTGGGCAGGGCTGCCACAAACCTGACGTCACCTCGAGTCTCGATACCCAGCAGGGTGAAGGGCGGGGCCAGAGGCTTGGCCTTGGCTTTCTCACCGCTGGAGGCCTGCGGTTGCGTGTTGGCGGTTGCAGGCGCAGCAGGGCGGGCCGACAGTTTCTCGAGCGTGGCCTCTGCCGTGGCCAGCCGTTGTTCCAGCGCCGTCAGATCGTTGCTGCTTGGACCTGGCGGAGCTGCCTGGAGCGTCTTGAACGAGGCGGCCAGCTCATCCTGCTGCCGGCCGAGGGCGGCCTGCGCCGCAACGTGTCGACCTTGCGCCTCGCCCAACGCCACGACCTGCGGCTGTAGCGTCGTGAGCTTGTCGGCCAAAGCATCGATATCGCGGCGCAGGGCGGGCGCTGGATCGGCTGGGGCATTGCGGGCGGCAGCTTGAAGCTCGGCCAACTGCTGGTGATGGTTGTACGTTTCGGCGGCGAGCACCGCGGCGCCCAGGCATAGGGCACCGACCACCAGCGCCTGAAAATGGAGGACCTTCATGGCGCAATCTCCAGTGTGGAGAAGGGAGGTGCAGGCGACGGCACGCGCAGGGCATAGCACACGCTCCGTTCTACTGGATCGATGTCGAGTCGCCAGGCCGAGCCGCCGATGATGGTCAGGGCGTCCAGCAGCGAGATCGGTCCGAGCTGGTGCTGTACCGCAGGCAGCGGCCGTCGGAACAAGCGATCCACCGCTGCGCTATCGGCACACAGCGCGTAGCCCGAGCGTTGCAGCACGTGACGCAGGGCTTCACCGACGGTGGCATGCAGGGCTGGCGCGATCTGTACGTTGACCAACTGATACAGCGGCTGGCGCTGCTCCAGCGTCGGCCGGGTCGTGACCAGGGTGTAGCGGTCCTGGCGCACCCAAGCCGGAAGCGAGGTTTTCGGCTGCGGCGATGCCGCCGGCAAGGCGGGTGGTGCTGCCGGTGCCGGGGCCGGTGGCGGGGTGCTGCAGCCGGCCAGGACGAGCAGCAGCCCGAGGATGGGGAGTGTGGGTGTGTGCATGACCGGGCCTCGACAAATGTTGCCGACACGATGGCGAAGGCACGAGGCGAGTCCCTACTGGAAAACCGAATTCGGCGAGCCAGCTTTTCAGTCGGCCATCACAAAAAAGGCGCCCGAGAGGGCGCCTTGGTCAGTCTTCGGTGAATAGCGGTAGCTCTGAGAGCGGTGCCGCATCAGGGTCAAAGATCAGCAGGCGGGTGTCTGCTTGGCCTGCCAGCATCAGCAGCTGGAGTAGCACCGGCGGGACATGGTCATCGCGCATGCGCGCACAGACTTCGCTGGCGCTCCAGCCGATCCTGCTGGCTTGATGTGCCGCTACCCAGGGTGTCGAGTACAGCTTGCACCCCACGGCATGGTTGCTGTTGAGCTCGAAACACTCGAAGAAGCCCGCCGGTGAATTGCACCAAGCGCGCACCTGCAGGTACTCGAAGTCGTCTGCGGGCAGGTGGGCGCTGCTGATTTCCCAACTGCGACTGTAGTGCCCGGTGCTGAAGGACAGTTGTTCGACCAGGTGTTGCGCCGCCTCGACATTGCCGAGGTCGCCGACATGCATCGGGCGTCCGAGCTGATTGCCCATGATCTGGTAGAGCACCGTGTTCACCAGACCGTCGACCGGGCAGCGCATGCGCAGAAACTCGGGTACGCACACGCCGTCGGTGATCACCGCGACGTCGTCATCGAACAGGCACGGCTGCAGGCTGATGGCCTCATCGGGCAGCTCGTTCTGAGCCGGGTGCAGCGCGCGGTAGCACGGTGGGCAATCGTCGGCATAGCTGATCTGCAGGACACGCTCATAGCGCAGGTCTTGGAAACCGCGAAGAAACGGATTGGGCAGGGAAGGGTGCATGGTGATTCTCCGAAAGCGCCGAGGCCACCCCGAACGGGCGGTGACCTCAAAGGCAAGGTGGGCTGTCACATCCAGCCGTACTCGGCCAACGAAAGCGGGATGCCTTCGCCGACGATGATGTGGTCCAGGACGCGTACCTCGACCAGGGCCAAAGCCTCGGTCAGGCGGGTGGTGAGCACCCGATCGGCGCCGCTCGGTTCCGAGCAGCCGGAGGGGTGGTTGTGGCTGAAGATCACGGCGGCGGCATTGTGTTCGAGTGCCTTGATGACCACTTGGCGGGGATACACGGAGGCACCGTCAATGCTGCCGGTGAAGAGAATGTCGAAGCTCAGCACACGGTGGCGCGAGTCGAGGCAGAGCAGGGCAAACACTTCGTGGTGGTAAGGGGCGAGTTGCAGTTTCAAGTAGGCTGCAGCATCGGCGGGGGTTATCAGCACCTCGCCGCGCTGGAAGTGCCGCTGGTCCAGCAACTGCAGGGCCTCGGTGATCAGCGCATCCTCACGGGCGCGTTGGGCCAGTACCGAATCGAGCGGTTCGACCAGGTTCAAGGCGGTGTTCATGGGCAATTCCTCGTGGCAGATGGAGCGCCCCGTGGGGGCGTGCCCCAGGCTGGTTTAAGTGCGTGATCAAAGGCGCGTGAAGCGATGTCGCGTGCCATGCAGCGGGCTTTGGCAGCCCTCGCACGGTTGCATCGAGAAGGCCTCGATACCGGCGCCGGTATGGGGATCGAAATCGGCGCTCAGCGGTAGCAGGGCTTGCAGTTGGGCGCGCATGTGAGCGATGCGGTGTTTGACTTCAGCCTCGCTGTAGTACAGCGACAGCGCGCTGAAGTCGTCGTAGGCGACCGCCTGCAGGCAGTCTTCGCAGAGCCAGAAGCTTTCCATGGCGGCCTCCGACGTGAATGAACAACAGGCGCTCATAAGAGCGCCTGCTGCGTGCGGTCAACCTGCCTCAAGCAGACTGGCGTGCAGCGGGTGGAGTTGGCTGGCCTTGATCAGCGTCACCGTCCACCTGTTCCGACTCTGCTGATTCAGCAGCCTCAGGGGCGGCGGCGTCGGTGCGCGCTGGCGCACGGTAGCTGAATTGGCCATCGACTTTGATCCACTCGATGAAGATCAGTCGGCCTTTGAGGCTGGCGCCGGGTTGCCCCTTGCGTTCGCCTTTCTCGTACAGGAACGGATCGACCCAGATGTCGCCGATGCGAAACGCGATAAGGACCTTGCGTTCAGCTCGGACGTCTTCCAGGTGTTCACGGATCAGCCGGTCGGCTTCACCGCTGGCGACCTTGCAGTCGAAGCGGGTGTACTCGACGTCGTCCGAGGCACCGTGCAAGGCAGCGATGTCACAGGCCATGAACGCTTGGCCGCGGCGAACCGGGACTTCGCGAACACGGTTCAGGTAACCGATGCCTTGGGTGTGCAGGTTGAAGTAGGTGGTGGGGGCGTTATTGCTTGCAGTCGTCATGATGGAGCTCCTGTTCAGCAGAAACGCGGACATCCACCGGCCCTGGCGGCTGGTGAGTTCCGCAAGGGGAGGTGCAAACACATGATCGGTCGAGAAGGCGCTCATCACCGATGGGACGGTGACCGTGCGAGCTGCCGAGCGCGAGTCGCACTTTGGGAAAGAACCACCCGAACTGGGCGTAGCCTTGAAGGTCCTGGCTACCTGGGTGCTGTCAACGACAGCGAGGTGCAGCTCATCTATAAAACGCTGCAAAAGGCCCGTCAACCGTGGTTTTCGGGCGGGCTGGGCGGGCGGAATCGGGTGGCTTTCGGTGGATTGTCGGCGACGAAAAAATAGCCCGACGGTCATCAGGCTAGGAGGAGTTGGACCACCCTTGACCCGGCGATGTGGCACCGGAGTCCGTCGCAGACCTCCACTGCCGATCCACCTGGATCAACCGACCCTTGTCGTGGCCTGGGTCGGAATCAACTGGCACGCATCCGCGCACAAAAGGTGCCCAGTGTTTCGCCGGCGGGCACCGGAGATGAGCATCGTCGCCGAGGCGGATGACCCCTATGGCCTGGTACAAGCCGCACGGGTCATCCACCTGGGAGACTCGGAACGCTGAGAAGTCATCCGCGGATGCGCTGAAGTGTGGCTCCGAACTCTAGGAGTCTGACCGAGCTGCCCGGAGCGAATCGGTCTAGGTCGCCAAGCGGCGAGGGGCCAGATCACTACACCAGCGCTGTGGTGTGCCGTCAAGTCATGTGTTTTTCGCCCGCTTGGTCTTGGCCACCGGTTTGGTGCCCTTGCATTCGGGGTAGCGGATACACGACCAGAAGCTGCCGGTGCGACCTTTGCGCTGGTGCATGGCGCTGCGGCACACCGGGCAGAACGGCCCCTTGCTGGGGGGCGGGCGCAGGGTGAGTGTGGCGTTACTGCGCACCAGTCGGGTCAGCCACTCCGCCTGCTTGGCGAGAAAGGCCTCGACGCTCAGCTGGCCCGATTCGATGCGGTCCAGCGCCTGCTCCCACAGCGCGGTCATGACCGGATCGGCCACCTCCGGCGGCACCGCTTCGATCAGGGTATGCGCTGCAGCTGAGGCGGCCAGACTGCGTTTCTTCTTGATCAGGTAATCATGGTCGATCAGGCCCTGGATGATGGCCGCGCGGGTAGCTTCGGTACCAAGCCCGCAGCTGTCCTTGAGCTTCTGCTTGAGCCGCGGGTCTGCCACCTGATTGGCGATGGTTTTCATCGCTTTGACCAGCGTGCCCTCGGTGTAGGCCTTGGGTGGTTGTGTACGCTGTGCGTTGAGCGTGGCGTCGATCAGCGCCACCGTCGCGGATTCACGCAACGTCGGCAAGCGCTGCGCCTGTTCGGCCGGCTCGGTGCCGTCGGCCTCGTTGATCACTACCTTCCAGCCGCGGACCAGAATCTGTTTGCCGCGCGCCACCAGTTGGTCTGCCTGACTGTGCAGCAGCGCCTGGGTTTTCAGGTACTCGTGCTCGGGCATGAACTGCGCGAGGTAGCGGGCCCGAATCAGCGTGTACACCGCCCGCTCGCGCTCGGAGAGCTGCGCGAGATTCAGCGAAACGGCGGTGGGAATGATGCCGTGGTGCGCGGTGATCTTGCTGCTGTTCCAGGCGCGTGAGCGGCGGCTGGGGTCGACGTCCTTGAGTACTGCCCCCAGCGATGGTGCGGCTGCGGCCAAGGCGTGAAGGACGCGCGGCACCTCATCGAGCATGCTTTCCGGCAAGTAGCCGCAGTCGCTTCTCGGGTAGGTCGTAACCTTGTGGGTCTCGTACAGGGCCTGGGCAGTGGCCAGGGTCTCCTGTGCACCCAGTCCCAGCTTGGCCGAGCAGATCTCTTGCAACGTGCCCAGGTCGAACGGCAGCGGCGGACCTTCCCGCACGCGCTCGACCTCGACGCTGTCGATCTGCGCGGTGCCAGCTTGCGTGAGGCGCCTGACCGCCTTCTGCGCGGCGGTTTCGTCGTTGCAGCGTCCAACCACATCGCTGACATCGGCGCTGGGTTGCCACCGCGCTTGAAAACAAATGCCGTCCTGCTCCAGGTGCGTATCGACGGTCCAGAATGGCTGCGGCACAAAGCTGGCGATCGCCCGGTCGCGCTCTACGACCAAACGCAAGGTGGGGGTTTGCACGCGTCCCACCGGCAGCAGACCATCGAAACCGGCGCGGCGGCCGAGCAGCGTGAACAGCCGGCTCAGGTTGATGCCGACCAGCCAGTCGGCACGCGAGCGGGCCAACGCACAGTGGTACAGCGGCAAGGTCTGCTCTCCTGGGCGCAAGGCGCTCAAGGCCTGGCGGATCGACGCTTCATCCAGTGCGGACAGCCATAGGCGCAAAATCGGCCCTTGGTACTGACAGCGGTCGAGAATTTCCCGGGCGATCATCTCGCCTTCGCGGTCGGCATCGGTGGCGATCACCACTTCGCTGCAGGTGCTCAGCAGCTGGCTGATGACTTTGAGCTGGCCAGCGACCTTGGGTTTGGCTACCAGTTGCCAGCGGCTGGGAATGATCGGCAGGTCGTCCAGCGACCAGCGCTTGTAGTCTCCATAGGCTTCAGGCGGTGCAATCGCCTTGCATGATGAGAGCGGCGTGCCTTTGCGCTCACTGGGTACAGGCTCGTCCCAGCTGCTTGTTGCAGGTTTGTAGCGTACTGCGGCGCAGCGAGCATCCATAGTCCAGGTAGACGAGGTGGAATATGGCCTGGAACCGCATCAACTTGTCAGGCTGCTCGACTCCCTCGGTGCGAAGAAAAATCCGCCAATCGCTCTGACGGGGCTATTCCGATTAGCAGGTTATCGCTCAACTCGGCTCAGGTACCTTTCCGCAGGTTTATCACCGTCTACTGAGCGACAAGCGTGTACCCAGATATCTAGAGGACCTGCAACGTCTTCTAGAGTTTTACGCCCCTTCGACGTAACGACGAGCGCTACTCCTTCTCCCCAGAATTGATCTTGATCAACATCCAGCGGGGCGCCATCACGCCACCAGATTAGTTTCGCAACGCAATCGCCGACCTGATCAATGTAGTACATCCAATTATCTGGATCATGTTGCCACTCCAAACGCTGCAGCCACTCAGGGCACAACACCAATAAATGCTCTGGATAACTGGGTATGTGACTGATCGATACCCTACGGACAATTGTCGGAGATGGCTCCTCAGGCGCCCTCACTCCTTCAATCCACAGGGCGCCGGGAAGTGAGTAGCCCGTGCTCGCTCTGCGTTCCTTGTCGGCAAAGAACGGCGCTCTTGCCCTTGTCATTTCAAGGTTGCGTCTGACAAGACGGCAGTAAAAATGAGATATCTCGGCAATGACGGAGTCGCCGTTATCCATCAGTGGCGAAATGTCGAGTTCAGTCTCATCCAGCCACTGCATCTGCCCCGAATGCCACCCTGCTTCTTGGTGCACGGAAGGACGTGGCATGAAGGCTGGCCGCACCGTCGGACCAATGAGCGGTGGCGCGTCGGCTTGATAGTTCATTCCGTAGAGCAATCGGGGGATGGCGGGTGCTCCCACTAGTCCTGCCAGACGAAACTCTCCCGCAACATGGCGAAGTGCTCTGAGCGCTGCGAGCATATGCGGTCTCATGAAAGTGATCTTCATGTCCAATTTAGACAGCCCGGATTGCAGGCGCATTGTCTCGGATTGGCCAAATGCCTCCAACCCGCCCCATGACTCAATCAGCGAGTAGCAGCGATGGCGGATGGTTGCCATTGAGACGCCGGTTCGGGCCAGGTCATCGACTTGAGAGGTCAGTGCAGCTGTCCATCCGAGTGGGTCGTTCACACGCATCGCCCCGGACGAGGGGTCGGTCAGAAACGAGGGGTCGACGTCACCCTTGCTGGCAGGCATCTGCAAACGATAGAAAAATGGTAGCTCTTGTCGTGTCATTGCCCAGGCGTTTCCCCAACGATCCAGAAGACAACTTGCGAAGACAGCCACTACGTAGTCCGGATCATTTACCAACGGCGAAATCCGATCGGCCCAATCCTTCGCAGTAGCGTGCGTGTCGCGCAGAAGTAGCTGAAGCGACTCCGCTGGCTCATCCCTGTTGCCTTCCAATAGGGCATCCACCAGTAAATGGAAGGCCGCCCTGCCTTGGGTTGCCCTCGAAAGCTGCAGGGCACCAGCGCGGGCAAGATTTGTGAGTTCAATCGCAGAAAGGGAAAAGGCCCATTGGAACAGCGCGGCAATCAGTGCTTCATCTGATTCAGGGGCCTGCGTTGGGAGGTTAATCTGAGCGAGCGAACGCTCTCTGGTCGTTGCAAGTTGTTCGGCAAGAAGCTCCCACACCGCTACCCAATTTGGTGTTGCGCAGATAGTCGACAGCACATCCTTAGTGTCAAATAGGATCGGAGATGAATTGTCCGGTGCGGTAATGAGTTCCTCGAGCAAGTCTGCGTAGGCTTCTTTATGCACCTTAGATCCATCAAGCTCGATGAGTGCTTGAAAGTACTTTAGCTTCGCTGCGCCTCTCCAGTAGCTCCAACTAGGGCGTCCATCGTCATGGCTCTGGCTATCAGTCACCAGACGCCTAGCCAGTGTCTTGTCATCTTCGGCAAGCGCTCGTTCGATCAGTGAGAAGCGGGCATGGCTGTCACGTTGGATGAAGGGCCAGCGTTCAAAAATGGAAGTCGCTTCTTCCAGTGTTGCGGTATTCAAGAGGAGCGAGAATGCGCGGGCGGAGTCGTAACTCGGAGCTTTGTCGCGGCTGAGCTCATCATCAAGGAGGCTCAATGAGCCAATGTCATCGTACTTTCCTGGCGTGCCCCTATCATGAGGTATGGGTGTCTCAGCTTGCCAACGGCGCAGTGCATCATTGGCGCGTTCGTTGTTGATTCCCCTTTGCTTCAGAGCCGCGAGGAGACGCTGAAGCAACCTGACTCGTGCTGCGCTCGTGCTGTGAATCTCAATACCATCCAGCAGGTTTCCAACAACCGTGGAAAGGTCTGATTCTGGAGCAATGGCAACGACTTGGCTGACGAACTCTCCGGTTTGATCTTCCCTATAGTAAGGTTCGGTGTAGAAAGGAAGGGCAAGTGATCTCCAAGTGACCGTGCATGACACGGCCAATCCTGGATTTCGTCGGATTACTCCAATCATCAGCGCATTGATAGCGCGATCCCAGCTCAAAAGCCCCTCTGAGGTGAGCACTTTGGCGGCGCGATACCCGAGTGCAGAATCGCACAGCGCCGCCTCTGTAAGCACTCTGGAGGCCAGACGGTGAGCAGCACCACGGCCCTCCGTCAGGTTCATGCCGGCAAGCTGTTCTAGCATAAGGACTACACGCTGCGCGCGACCATCCGGATCCTGATGGTTGGCGCATTCTAGAAGATTTCCCCACAAAGAGTATTGTGGATCTTTTTTGGCCGGCAAGGCGTAGCCGAGCGTGTTGGCATGCAGCTGTTGCAACAGCTCGCGGGCGCGTTCGGTGTTGCCCATCTCAGCGAACAGTTTTGCCAGGCCTGCGATCAGATCGATGTGTTCTTCCGGGGTATTACCGTGGATCACACCCAAAAGGTCTTCCAGTCGATCGAAGGCTGCTTGCATATCGCCATTGCTGTGAAAAATCTCTTCAATCGCCGCTCTTCGGGAGGGAATGTTCTGCTTGGCGGTCCCCTTTCTATTGGCAAATGACGAGTCAAACAGTTGAACCACTGCTTTGAATTCTTGCTCTCCACACATTGAGGCGATCCGTATCATCATCTGGCTCAAGATCGGATCAATGTTGCTCAGTTGATGGGTCGCATAGAATTCACTAGAACTGGCGGCGCGAGCATTGTCGAGAAAGCCAAGCAGAGCTTGAGTCGCCTGAACGACTTCGCCTAGAGCGATTTCATGACCTGTACGTGCTCGACCCAGCAGCATGCCAATTGTGTTGGCATGGTGCTGCAGTGGTCTCAGTACCGGGCTCTTCGACTTTGCGGTATTGGTAACGGGTAGCCTAAGTGCTGCGGCGAGTGCTGCGTGTTGTATGACTGCTTGAGTGATGTTCTCCGCACTGTGCTCACCGCTAGCGTTATCCATTAATGCGATGGATGGAGTTTCCAGTCCTTCAAAAATCGTGGTGGATACTGTTTCGCTACCGAGGCGCAGGGCGAGGGTTGCCAATTGCCTGCGCATACCATTAGCAATGCCTGGGAAGCTTGGATGTGTATACGCGGCGTCGACAAATGTTTGTGCTCTATCAAGTTCTCGGCGATCGTATGCGCGTAGGCCGGCTTCTATCAGCAGGTAGGGCAGTTCAGGGTCACTGACACCGAGCTGCAGTGCCGTGAGCGATGGGTCGCTATCAGGATCAGCGAGCATGGCCGAACGGGCGATGTTGCACCGAAGTGTGGTGATGTCTACAGTGTCTAGCCCGTGTCCACCTTCGGTGGCGGTCAACTTCGCCAAACACATCTCTATCTGTTCCGCGTCCCGAAAGTGGAAGACCCGCTGTGCCCACTCTTCCAAATCTGAGTGAATAGGGGACACCTGTGAGTCCCTGGAGAAGGGGTCAATCTCATTGAATAGAGCCTTGGCACTATCGATTTCGCCTGCTACAAGAAGCGCATCAATAGCCTTGTAGTGGTCACCGATTTGCCCCTCTGCCATCGTTCGGACTCCATCAATATCGCCGAGCGCCAGCAACGCATCGACAACTGAAGGGGCTTGCTCAATTGCGGAGGAGCGGCGTTCCATTTCATCTCGTGCGAGCAGCAGACGAAAGACCGCAGATGCGTCTGGCTCGTGCTTGGCACAAATCAATGCCAAGCGAATGTCACCTTGGATCTCAGTCGCTGAGCGTGAATCTGCAAGTTGATGCCTGAATCGGCGCGGCTGTGCCAGCCTGAGTACTTCCTGGTGTAGCTCGGCGCGTGCCAGGTACCTCAACTCGAGCCAGCGCTGCGGGTTATCCGATTCAGCAAAGCGGGTGAGCTCCGCCAGCTTGCGATAGATCAATGGTGCATAGTCTGGGTCGAGTTTCCCAAAGCGAAGTTTGGGTTGTTCTAGCACAAACAGGCGGAAGCTGTTGTGGAACACACTCCAACCGTGAGTAGTCTGGCTGAGTAGATGGCTCGTCGACCTCAATGCGGTTTCTACAGCGTGCTCTGACGTAGCCACTGCCAGCAATTCGGGTGGGATTGGACCTTCAGCGCGTGCAATAAAATCGATGACCTTTCTCGCGTCTGCATCATCGGAAATTTCGCGCCAAGCCGCCTTGTAGACGCGCTCGATGTCGCCTTCAAAGCTGAAGGCCCCGTTCAACAGTGCGTCCCGACGAGCTGTGTCTGCCTGACGCAGAGCTTCTATTAAGTACCGTGCTACTAGAGGGTGTCCCTGGCAAAGCTCGTAGATGCTAGGTCGGGGCACGGCTTCGTCCAACCCAAGCTTCAGTGCCATCTCGCTGACGGCTTCTGGTGAGAGCGGTGCGATCTGAATATTGCGATCCGCCAGGGAGGCTTGTTCCCGAACCTGATGCTTGAGGTTAGTCAGTTCCAGTCGCTGGGTTCCGAGCAGGATCAATACGCCCGCTGGCAGCGTCTCTGGAAGTGGCAGCTCTGTCAGTAGTGAGCGAGCAGGGTGCTCTTCTCGGGGGATATGATCCAATCCATCGACGATGATAAGTGTGCGGATGTCTTCATCGCGATAACGGTCCCCAGCTTGGCGTAGCAGTTGCTCAAGCTCTAGCTGTCGCTCTTGTAGGGTGTTGTTGCGGGCCAAGCGTCCTGCCAAGCCACTTTGCCTAAGCTGAGTGTTGAGATCGTCGAGAAAGTCATCGGCTTCGGCACGGCCAATACCTTGGCCTTCGCCAGGCATGTAGGCAAGGTATCGCACCAACTGCCGCTTCGGCCCGCCACTGAGTGCCGATTGGAGTAGAGTTGACTTACCGGCTCCTGGAGGACCGACAAGGGCCAGGTATCCGTGGTCCAGTCGGTCAATGCATTCCAGAAGTTGTTGTTCGGTTTTACGATTGCGCTGAACGTGCTCGCCAATAGGGAATTGGTGGGGGCGGTGCACGATGAAGCGATCCTTCCAGCCAAGTTCTGCAAGCAGCTCGGCGCGGCTCCAACGATCCTTATTGCGTCGGTCGGCGACCAAGTCGGGGAGCTTTGAGGCAATTTGCTGGACTAGCTTTAACGACGCTGACGACAGGCGATGGCTCAAGATGAAGTCAGCGGCTGATCCCGTTAGAAAATGGACGGCATGCAGGAAGGTCTCGAAGTCCGTGTCAGGGAGTTTGGACGCCACCGCAAGTTTGTCAATGAAGGGCTGCCAACGGGTGGCTCGCCATTCGGATAGGGTGCGGCTGTGGTAAAGCTCGAACTCTCGCAAGAAAGCAGCGCTGTGATCGTCCTTGTCGCTTAGCAAGTGATCATTAGTGGTGGGTATGTCGTTGGTAACGAAGCGAACCTCTGTTAAGGCCTCACTATGGGATTGGCGCAGACTCGCCCATGCGGTCACCAGCTTCAGCAACATGCCTTCTGCGCCAAGCAGCAGGGCTTCAACCTGGAAAGCTTTGGGGAACATGGAGGTCTTGAATTGGTGACCAACTGCCATTCCCGGAAGGCCTAATACGAGATCGTCAGCGATGCCTGCGCTACGATCAGCTAGTCCAACCCAATTCAACTGGTCTTTATCTAACGCGGCATAGATCGCTGCTGCGCCGGATTGATACTGTTGAACGAATCCGCGTTGAGCGTTGCGTTCGCCCTCTCCTGAGGGCATGGTGTTGGCTGGCTCTGTCATTATGCCTCTCAACTATCCGTACTGTCCGTGAGTGACGGACGTTGTTCAATCCATGAAGTAAAGCAATCAGGTGGTCTTGAGTGCGCGGGCGCACTGTGGGGACAGTGTGGCGCCCCAGCGGTGATCATATCAACTCGGCTTACCGTGATGCGCAGGTATACCGAGTGCGATCCATGAACCCCACCTTCTAAAAGATAGGGCCTCAGCTTACCGTGGTATCTCTGGCGAGCAGTTCCATGGCAGCAAGGCTTCGTAGTCTGAGACCGACGACGCATACGGCAGGCGCTGAAGTACGTGGCGCAGCCACGTATAGGGCTCCTGGCCGTTGACCTTGGCGGTCTCGACCAAGCTGTATATCTGCGCACTTGCCGTGGCGCCCTTGGGCGTGTCACTGAACAGCCAAGCCTTGCGCCCAATGACAAACGGTTTTATCGCACGCTCTGCCAGGTTGTTGTCGATTGGCAAATGGCCCGCTTCGACATACCGTTCCAGGCGGCTCCAGTTGTTTGCCAGGTAATGCACCGCCTTGCCCAATACGCTTTGCGGCGTCACCTGGGCGTACGTCTTGTCCAGCCAGCTTTTCAGCTGACCGAGGATCGGTAAGCTTCTTTCCTGGCGACCGATGAACCGCTGTTCGTCGCTGACCTCCTTGAGGTCGCGCTCGATGTCATACAGCTTATTGATCATCGTCAGCGCCACATCGGCTCGTCCGGTCTTACCCTTGGGCTGCACCTTTTGTGCTTCGACGAACTTGCGGCGCGCGTGAACCATGCATGCCAGTCGCTCGATACCGGGCTGCAACGCCAAAGCGTTGTAACCCGCATAATCGTCGGTCATCACATAGCCGCGATAGCCTTGCAGCAGACGCAATGGTACTTCCTGCGCACGGCTGGTGGTGTAGTCGAACAGCACAACTTGTCGATCAGGCGGGCCACTGGCTTGCACCCACATCCAGGATTGGCTGGTCGGGTCTCGATCCGGTTCTTTCAACACCTGGACGCGAGTCTCATCGCAATGAATCACCGGACTTTCCAGCAGCCGATCACGCATCAGGTTCAACAGCGGCTGGAAGTATTTACTGCACTGGATCACCCAACGTGCCAGGGTTTGTCGTGGAACCTCGATGCCGTGGCGGGACAGCACACTTTCAAACCTGTGTAGCGGCAAGCCATCGACGTACTTGGTCGTCAGCAGCATGGCCAGCACGGTTGGGCTGGCCATGCTTTTTTCGATTAACTGGGCGGGCTTGTCAGCAGTGACAGGAGCAGCCTCGCAACCACGGCAGCCATAGATCTTGCGCACGTGTTTGAGTACGCGGATCTGCATCGGCACGATATCGAGCTGCTCGCTGGTTTCTTCGCCGATGACATGCTTGCGGCAACCGCAGGCGCAGGTCAGTTCGTGTTCGGGCAACTCATGGATAACTTCGATACGTGGCAGATTAGCCGCCAATGACTTGCGCTTGCCACGGCGCTTGACCGGGACAACGACTTCTTCATTGGCATCATCGACTACAGCCAGCAGAGGGTCATTTTCCGCTTCATCGAACATGGCCAGTTGCGGCGTTTTGGGATCGACGGTTTGCTCGGACTTGCGGCCAAAGAAACGGTCACGCCATAACTTGATTTGTTCTTTCAGATCGTCAATTTGGACGATGTGGGCCTGATTGACTTCCTGCTCGCGCAAACGGGCAGCATAGCTCTCAAGCAATAATTGCTTGAGCAGGGCAGGATCGTCTGGGAGATTGTCGGGCACGGAAATCATGCCGCGGATTATACCGGGTCAGGCGACGTAGCGCGGAGTCAAAACCTGATGAGGACGGTTGCGCCAAAGGTCGAAACCGTCGAGCAGCCAATTGAGTTCTTGGACGGTCAGGACAATCGCTTCGTCGCTGGGCTCAGGCGACATTTTGAAGCGCTCGGCTTCCAGGCGCTTGAGCCAGAGGCAGAAGCCGTTGCGCTCCCAGTACAACACTTTGATCCGATTACGCGCCTTGTTGAGGAAGACGAAGAGCACGGGGTCGAACACGGCGACTTTGATATCCAGTTCTACCAAGGCAGTAAGGCCGTCGATGGACTTTCGAAAGTCCACAGGCTTGGGGTAGAGGTAGACTTTTTCGACTTTGCTGTCGGGGCGCATCATGCAGGGCTGGCTCCAGAAGGAAATCGGGAGCACAGCATCGGGCATCAGGTAAGCGCTTTGAATGTGGGGTTCATGGAGCACTTACGGTATACCGTGCTGTAGTAGCCGATCAGCACGATTGCTGTGAATTCGTCTCTGAGAGCTGGATCGATCGACCTGTGACAGGCTCTGGTGCAGTGGGATCGGCCTGCTTGGACTGAGAACAGCGCCAAGACGGAACGTTGGCTGATCTCAATGGGTTCGGTTAACGGTGAATCGAAGTTCCTCCGGATCCTGGAGCGGCAAACCGTGAGAGATATCGGGAACTAGCGGATCACGTGGCGCTCTTTTTGAGGCAGGCTCAAAGTTTTTCTCGGATCTTCAACGAGAAGATTTGTCGCGGAGAATGTGTTCACGCAGTAGTCACGGTTCTGTGTTCGATCGCTTTCGCAGCAACGCCATCTTTGAAATGAAAAAAGCTTGCTAATGCGAACAGTCCAAGCTGTCCAAATCCAAGGCACAATGTAGGTTTAGCGATCATGCCGAAGTAAACCAAGAGGGACATGGCTACCAAAAAGAAACGTTTGGATGAGTACCAGGAGAAGTGTCGATCATCTACTGTGCGGTTTTTAATGGCGGCGCGGGATGTCCTTATCGCGATTTGACCAAATATAATGCATGATACCAGCGACCAGTCGGCAGCTAGGAATATATCTTTCCATGAGTAAGCGTATAGTTTTATCGCTACCAAAAAAACGAATGGAGTTACGATAAAAAGGTATTCAGAGCACAGCTCTGCTAGGATTGCTTTCTGCTCTTTAGAGCAAGGGTATTGTTTCATGTTGCAATCCCACGTTTCGATGGATATCAATAATTTTCACAATTTTGGCATTTGATATATACGGTTTGCCTTGGCCAGGAGGTGGGGTGTAGAGCTGAAACGAGACTTCAGCTTCCATTACATCCTTCGGGCCGATGGCTCGAACCAAGCCATTTTGATAGTCATCAAGCCACTTTACATCAATAATGTTGGCGTTGTACCGGCTGCCTGTTGTAACACTTACCATCGACCAAGCGCCTTTGCCTATGTTTACTGGGGCGCGCACGTAAAGCCGATCTATGCCGTTAAAGCTTGTTGTAATCCCAAGAAACATATTCTTTGGGTTAGCGTTGAAACGCCAGTGGGTGTTGATGGGGGTGACATTCTCTGTATCCGCCAGGGACGTTAGGACGGTTTCGTCCGGCAGAAGCTTCTTGTTGGCTTCAGAGAACTTCTGGAGGGCGAACGCTAGCTCTTTCCTGTCGATTTTAGGGTGAATCATTTGCGGGTTATCAGTTTTGGTCAGCTCGTTCTCAAGTACGGAAGCAATTGCATCGACCTCGCCTTCAGTGGCCGTACTCTCAACTCCTGAGAGGGTATCAGCGAGTGTGAAGCCCGACTCAATGATTGCGGAGGACATCCACTCTTTGAGCCGACCAGGCACAGCTTTGATGAAGCTAGCAACTGAACCCGCCTCAACGCACTCGAGTTGTAGCGCGAAGTCTTCCGGATCTCCTAGCGCATTGACCAACACTTGGCCGAGCGCTTGGTAGGCCTCAATGTAGCCGCTCATTGCCTGGAAGACCTCTGCCGGACGCTGACGCTTTTCGGCGAAGTCGATTTTGATTTTCAGCGTTTCGGACATGCCAGACTGCTTCCTTGAGAATGGTTGATGCTGCCAGCTAAGACGCACGAATTACAGCTGGCATGAGTGGCTAGTGCCAACCGGAAATCGCGGGGAGGGAAGATTCTACAGCCGATGATGGCAAAATGTCCTCAGCCGAGTTGCACTATCGTTTTTCCATCTTAGTGGAACAGGCCTAGCGGAGGATTGGCGCTGAGCTGCCGGCGTGTTGAAGCGCCTGCCGCTTCTCGGCCAGGCTATCTTGATCGGCGTACTGCCTAAATCGGCCCTGGAAGGCCTTTCTGCTTTCACACATTTGGCCATCCAGGCCTGCGCGCTCCGCTTGACGGCACAAGGGCCCGTAACGCTAATCATCATGCCGTTTCGGACACTCATTTCAAAGCGCGTAAGGAGCTCAAATCATCAACGTTAAAAAAGGATTGTTGGCAGGAGGCTCTCCTGAAATTGTCCTGGGGTCGCTTAACAAGTAGCCATTCAACGAGCTGGTGCTCCGACGGCCTCTGACTGTGCATGTCCAAATGTTCTGGCCATTGGGCGTCTTTAAATGTACATGCAGCTTCTCAAATTGACGTTGTATGCGCCGCCAGGCATCGCTCTTAGAGTCTGCGTCAGCGAAGCTTGGGTGCTCTGCTGCGTAGCATTGAAAAATGCCAGGCGTGACCAGGAAAAAAGTATCTTCCACGGTATGGACCTTGGCCTTGCTATCGTTGACCACCAAGCGATGATTGAGAACTCCATTGCGCAGCCACTCGAGAAAGGCCAGCCCCACGGCATCCTGTGGTGGAGCAGTGGCGGATTGCGTCTTTTCAGTGACTGATCCACTCTCGCGTTCGCCCGGCACTTGCAACATGTCCATGAGATCGTCGAGGTAGTCAAATTCCTGATTCTGCAGCACGGCTCCGGGTTGCTTGGCTTCTGGTGCTACTGGCGGCCGATCTTGAGTTGGCTTGCTGGTTTCACCGGTCGGCAGGGTACCATCTGTCATCTGCTCAACTTTGCCACTAAAGCAGTCTGGCCTCGGCCCATCGGCCCAAATAAGACTTGGCTGCAAGCGGAGGAAGGTAAAGCGATGTTGCCAGTCATCGTCTGTAATGGTGGCGCTCCATACCGCTTTGCCTTCTGGTGTCTTATCCACCAAACCATGTGACTGCAGTTCATCGAATAAGGCAATGTTGGAAGAGGGGATGCCATCCACCGCCTGGGCTAGCAGATAAGCACGCAGTTTGTCGGTCGCGGCTTTACTGACCAACCAAAGATACTCTTCGGTGAGCCAACCGGCGGCGCCGGGCTGATTGAGCTTGAACTCGTTCTTGACCAGATGACGCAAGCCCGCTAACAGGTGATGCTGCAGCGAATGTTTGGGTGCCTGTAGGGCCTTGGTGGGGTTGGCACCAATGTTCTGCGCGGTGGATACCCGGTCCGCTTGCAGCACCAATTCCCCGAGGGTGCCGGCATGCTCGTAATGGTTAGACAGTAGGTACAACAGATGGCCCCACAGGACAGGAAAACTGCTGAGCCAGTCGAGCTGGAGTGACGTCAAAATCTGGATGTACAGCAGCCCCGATGCGGCGCCGTGCAGCTTATAGTCGCGGCCGGCCACGTAGCGAAAGCGATAGGGCTGGGCCAAAGGCCCGTGCCAGGGGTGCCACACCTCGCCATTCTGATACTCCACCTGCAAATCCACGGCAATCTTGCCAATGTCATGGAGCAGGGCGCCGTATGCAATCGCCGCGCTCCAGGCGTCGGCTTGCGCGGCCTGATCCTCCGGCGCTGCGCCGCTGGGTAGCAGGTACGACTGGCGCAGCTTCAGGCTGCAGGCCACCAGTTCCAGTCCGTGATCCAGCATGCCGCCCGGGTAGGCATGGTGGTGGCTTTCGCTGGCGGGGAGTTGCTGCACATAGCTGGCGTACCGACGGATCGGGTCGAGGTAGAGCTGATCGAACTGGGGCTCGGAGAGCGCCGTGTATTGCCAGATGCGCTCCAGCAGCTTTTTCCGGTGGTCGGCACAGAGCAGGGATTCAGCGGGTAGGGGGAGAAGAAACCCCACGGGCGCTGCAGCGAGTGTGGGCGCCGCGGCATTGCCTTTTTGATGTTTGAGCCACCAGCGTTTCATTGCGTTACCTGCTTTGCATTCTGAAGGTCCTTTTGCCTTTTCGGATAGGCCTCTTACCCTTGTGCCCCCTTACCTTTGCCGCCGTTACCCTTTAACGCCTTGAGCCTTTTCGCGAACGCGAAAATTTGAAGCCTGGCGCATCGGGTACCTGTGGGACCGGAATGGCCTGTCCTTTTCCCGGGAGGTAGACTGTCCGACATTTTTTCGAGGATTGTGGCGTGATGACGTTGAGCGATGCCATTTTGATCGTGCTACTGGCTGATCGAATTCATGGGACGGATGCTGCTATTCGATCGGCCGCTACGCGTTGCGCGAAAAAGCTACCACGCAGTCAGCGCGACATGCTGTTCAAGATCGGCAATAGTGCCGCACCTCGTGAACTAGTGGGTCACCTTTGCCAGTTCTTGCCGGACTGATTAGTCACATAGATATGTGCATATTTGAAGGATGAAAAGTTGGATGAAGAGCGAATTAACGCTCGGCTAGTACTTTTGCCTAAGGTACTATTGCCCCACATGCCCCAACCTTAGGAAAGATTTCACATGTCCAAACTTGCCGAATTCAAAGCACTGGAAGCTCAACTGGCTGCTCAACTTCAACAGCTGGACGCGATGAAGAACGATTCCGGCCTGAAGCAAGAAATCGAGTTCGAACAAAAGCTCAAGGCCTTGTTGGATCAGTACGGCATGAACCTGCGCCAGGTCATCACCATTCTCGACCCGTCCAAGGGCGTAAGCGTGAGTACTTCCAGCGCCTCCACCGGCGCTCAGCGCAAGCCGCGTGAGGTCAAGCGCTACAAGCACCCGCACAGCGGCGAGATCGTCGAAACCAAGGGCGGTAATCACAAGATCCTTAAGCAGTGGAAGCAGGAGCACGGCTCGGATACGGTCGAGAGCTGGCTGCAGTAATCGCTTGCAGCGGCCGATGCTCGGCGTTGTATGCAAAACAAAGGCCCCGGTTGGGGCCTTTCTGTTTGAGGTGAAAATTCACGCCGTGAGCTGTTCGGTCGTCTCGCTAGACTGATCCGACTGCAGCGCCACCAGGTACTCGGATGCCTCACGTGCCTGCCCGCTGGCTCGGAAGATGGCTCGCTTATCCTCCTTGAGGATCTTCAACCAGGGCGCCAGATATTCTTCGTGGCGCAGCTCACCCTGCGTGCTGGTGAGGGCGCAGAGAAATGCCGCGCCCATCTCCGCGACCAACTCCTCGAATGCATAGGCTGCAGAGCCAAACGCGTGCCCGCCTGTGATGCCTTCACGATTGAGGCGGGTGTGGTGACCCGACCAGTGCGTCAGCTCATGCAGCGCGGTCGCGTAGTAGCTGCCGACGTCCACGAACTGGGCCTTGGTGGGCAATTGAATGAGATCCCGTATCGGTAGATAGAATGCGTCATCCCCATAGCGATGCTCGATGCGTGCGCCGCTGGCGGACAACAGACGCTCGGCAGGTGCATGATCGATGAACGCCATCGGTTCTTCACCCTCGGCGTGATGCTGCTCTTCGTTGGGAAGTCCCTCGGTCTGCTCGATGTTGAACAGGCAGTGCGTCCGTAGCAGTGCGAACTGCACCATCTTGACGTTGCCTTGCTCATCACGGACGACCTGACCGTCTTCGTCGTGTGCTTCCTTGCTCATGGGTTTGTACAGCACCGCAAGGGTCGATTGCTCGCCCTTGCGCACATGGCCGCCGGCCTTGCGCGCCTGGTTGTAGGTGAGCCAGCGATCCTGGCGATACCCACGCAAGCGCGCCTCGGCCCACAGCAGTGGAATGTTAATGCCGGCGTAGGGACGTCGGGTAATCGCGTTGATGGGAAAAGGCGAGTCATTCTGCAAGCCTGTAGTGGTCCAGGGCTTGATCCACGGGATCACCCCCTGATTCAGGGCGTTGACGATCTTGTTGGTGACGTCCAGGTAGATGTCGGACATGACGTTCTCCAGTGCAAAAAGGGGAACGCTGCCCGGCCGGGAAGGGTTCCCGGTGGGGTAGGTGGACAGTGGTGGAACGAGGTGTATCAGGCCGATGAGAAGTCGACGCTGATCTCATGTGGCAACCTGATGTGCAGAAATACGGGGCCGTTGCGCGGCGTCATCTGAGCTACCAATAGCTCTGGGATAGCGGCTAACGATGCTGAGTTGCCTTGCAGCGGTCGAGTGCGCAATCGCGCGAGCGGCAGGCGTAGTCGGCGACGACCTACACATGCCAAGGCGATGTCCATTAGGGCTTGTAGGCGCTGTCCTGATTGCTCGACTTCGTCAGTAGCCGTACCAACCGCGGCGATGAATTGCCACACCCCTGGGCTCAGGACAATGGCGGGTAAGGAGCGGTTCTTCTTGGACACTGGTGCCTCCCGGGAGCTGAGCTTGCGATGGCTTCACGAACAACTCGGGGGAAGTCCCATCGCCACAACTCACACTGTGAACTAGGCGTGTCTAGGCATTAAAACGCGCTTTTCTGAGAGGGCAATACCCGATAAAGGGCAACGAGCAGTGCAAGTTTCCACCCGTTTCCAGCAAAGGCTTTCCATTCGAAAGGTCCAGATGAACGGCTACTGTCGGCGTAAAGATTGAAGTGGGCGATATCCCAGAGAGGCACTAGCTCGTGCATCCCTGGGACATCGCGGGTGTTGCGAGAGCAGTCAGGATTTCCCGGAGCGGGCAATCTCGGCAGCGATGTACAGGTGCGTGGATGTGGCTTCAACTACCAGCGACCCGTTGGTGCCGCGTAGGCTTTCCAGAACCGGATCATCAAGGTCGAAGTACTCGGCAAAATCGTCGCCACCGAATTCACTGCGTGCGCGATTCCACCAAGCGTCGAAGTCGTCGACGTCAGGGTTGCAGCCCATGGCGTAGGCGATGTGTTTGCGGCTACCTCCGTCGGGTTTGCTTTCACCGAACTCGGACATGAGGTAGACACCGTGGTCTTTGACCAAGACGACTCGGCAGCCGATGACGGCCGCTTCGGTCAAGACGGCGTGAAGTTCAGTTCCTGTGAAGCGCAACATGGTGAGTTCCTCCAAGCAGTGCGGAGGAATGCCACCCATGCGGGAAGAATTCCCAGCACGGAAATCGAAAAGGAGCTTCAACGGAGCAGGGCTCCGTGAGGCAGATGTGAAAGAGCGCTCATCACCGCGGGAGCGGTAACCGGGCGAGCCACCGAACGCTAATCGCCCTTGGGACAACCATCACGGGAGTGACGTGGCCTTGAAGGTTGTGGCCACCTGGGGTGCTGGTTTTCCAGCGCTTGCCTGTCCGGTTTATCAAGCGGGTCGGCATAACGTCAATGGTGATTTTCAGAAGAGTGCACTGCATCAATCCATGCAGTACCACTGGCGATCAGCAGCGTAAACCAAGTGATCAACGGTCATGGAAATCCGCAGGGGAGGAGTAAGCTAAGGCTTGGATCCAAATTTTTTAAAGCGGTTTGACCGCACGTGCGGTAAAGTTAATGGAGGTAGGAAAATGGCGACCCCAGCGTCTTCAAACCCCAGCCGTACTTCTTTCGGCAAGTATTTGATTCGTGCCGCAACTCGCGCGGGTCGATTGGTGAATCAGCTAGAAGCCAGCGTGCTGCATTCACCGATGTTGGCGAGCGTTCCGTTTGGGTATCGCCGGCTCGGTATGCAGATTGTTAAGGTGATTCTTTTGCTTGCTGTCGCATCAGTTGCATTCTTCCTGGCGGTCGGAATGGTAGCCCTATGGGCGTTTGCCGCGCTGCCTATTGAAGCGAATGATGATGAGCCCGATGTATTCGAGGTTAGCCATCCTCAGCACCGTTTCAAGTATCCAGAAATGTACGACGAACACGGATCACTTCGTTAACTGATTACTTGAGCTTTTGTATGCCTCCAACAACTTGTGATGTTCCCTTCCCAGCTTGGAGTTTGGCACTCTCTGCACCTTGAGTAAGAAGGCTCTGAACGTTGCTGCCAACGTTGTACCCCGCCCAACTCATGGTTCCCAGAAAGAACATCGGGAGCACCAAAAACATCGCCCCCATCACGTACTCGATCACCTGCGCGGTGACCGTCCCATCCATGAACCCTGCCGTTGGTAATGTTAAAAGCGCCTGGTCCGTGACAGAGACCTGGTGGTACAGGGTGTCGAGCATGCTCGAGTCGATCCAGCGGGCGAGCTCCCACCAAAGCGTCAGCATATGCAGGGTGAACAGCGCGAAGGTGATCGTCATCAGCGCTTTGAGCTGATAGGTGCTGATCAGCAGCACCAGCGGCAGGCTGATGATCGTGCCCATGATCAGGAAGGCCTGCACCATTGGCAGAGCAGCGCGTAGCGCATTCATCGCCGGGAAGTTGCTGAACGAGCCCAAAGCCAGGCCGGTGTTGGTGGCCAGGTTGTTGAGCCCCTGCGCCAATGAGCCGCCTCTGGCACTGCTGCCGTAGTCCTGGAACACCTGACCAGGTGCCATGCTCAATGACTGCTGGCGCGGGCTCACCAGCTCACGCAGGGTGGCGTCTTCTATTTCGGCAGAGCTCCGCCCGGTCAGCCAGCCGCGCAATTGCGTGAGTAGATTGGGATCCACCTCGGCGACCAACCGATCGCGCAACCCGACTGTGGCATCGCTCCACCATTGCTTACAGGTCGGATAACCCGCGCCGTTATCTAGTTGTGGGAGGGAGGTGTCCCGTGCTTCGTCGTAGGGCCAGTCAACCCGGGGCGTGCGCGAGCGATCCGTGTCGTAGTAGCCCGGTGTGTCGAGCAGATACGTCGAACCAATCCAGGACGCATCGTAACTCTGCGACTCGTCCAGCTCAGGGCGGTTGGTAAACAGCCGCGAGCGCGAATAACCATAGCAGTCGCGGGTGAAATCGGCGATTTCCTGCAGCAGCACCTGGTCGTTGATCCGCGAGCTGTCGATCTCCATGCGCATCGCGCGGATGTCGGGTGCGCAGGGGATGGACGCAGTCGCTGCAGCGGTGATGCCTTTGCTCATGGCATGCACCAGGTACCACCACACCGGCACGTTGGCGGATTTCTCGCCAATGGTGTTGAAGGTCATGCCCCAGGCCGTGTCGGCGGGCTTGGCCATCGACACACCGCAGCGCTGGCTCGCCGCATCGTCGAAGGTCACGGAGGAAAGGTTCAACGGGAAAAATGGCATGCAGCCAAACAGGATGACCACGTAGCTGATCCACAGGCGGTTCTCGACGCGGGGGATCGACAGCAGGCCCTTGTTACCTTCGTCGGCGCCCTGTTGGCGGGCCGACAACCATTCTTGCAGGATGATCGCGCCAAACGGCGCGGCGAACAGTCCGGTGTCCGCCAGCGTGTTCCAGATGCCGTTGTTGATGATCCAGGCCAGCAGCGACAGGTAATACTCGAGGTAGCTGTTGGTGCTCATGTTCATGACTGCACCTCACACGCGTGACAGTTCGACCAAGACGATCGAGCCGAAGCCGGCCAGCCCCAAGCGTATAAGCCGTTGCTGGTCTTCTGGGTGCGGCCGCAAGCGCAATGCTGTGGTCCAGCCGGCGAAGATCAGGCTGTATAGCAGAGCCCGCCAGTATGCGAAGTAGGGCGTATTCCCCCGCGCATCCTCGAACCAATCGAGTTGGGTGCCGTTCAGTTGCAGCGCCATCCAGGTAATCAACAACGTAACGATCATTGCGCTGAGGATGAGCAGGACTCGGACGACCGTGTTTCTCGCGGAAGACGGCATCATGGCGTACTCCTTCCTTGCTCCGCACGGTGCAGGCGGTCGGGTTGCGGATCGCGCTGGTCGATGCTGCGCGAGGCATCGGCGCCGCCGGCGTGGCGATCAAGAACCAGGCTGGCGGTGTTGGTGGCCAGGGCTTGGCGCACTTGCAACTCCGTTTGCAGCAGGCGAATCTCGCGCTCCAGCATTTCGACGTTGCTGTTGAGTGCAGTGGTGGCCGGCTGTGCCGACGCCACATTGGGCTCACGGCTGCCGGCCAGCAACGTGCGCTGCAGTAGCATCGCTTTGTAGATCACGCTCGACAGCGCGGTCTCGCTGGCCAAACGTCGGGCCAGCAGGTTCTGATCGGGGTCATCGCGCAGGCCTTCAATCACTCCGCGCGAAACCTGTAGCAACGGGCTGGAGACTTTGCCGAGGTTCTCTGGCGTGGGCTCCTCTGCGCCCGACAGCATGCGCTGCAATCCCTCGAGCTGCTGCGTGTAGGTTTCCTGGATCAATGGTGTGAGCCCTGCACCCGCGCTCACGCGCAGCGCCTCGCAGTCATCGCAGGTCTCCACCTCGGATTCGCCGAGCACACGAGTGGCCCACTCAGCTGCCTCATCGGGGCTCGACCAAGCCTGGCAAATCGCGCCGTTCTGACAACCCGAACCGACCGCCGAGGTGTCCTCGACCGAACGGTTGTGCAGTAGGTTGTAACCCGCCTTAACCACGTCCGAGGTCACCCGGATCGGCGCCTGGCCATGGCCGCCGGCTTTCTGCCCGCCAATCCAGCTGACGCCATTGTTGCCGTTGTTGGACTCGGTGTCCTTCACCGCAGTCACGGCATCACCTTCGGACTGCTCCAGGTTGTGCTGCATTTCCTGGTTCTGCGCCAGTGCTCCCCAGCCGGCCTGATCCACCTTGTCAGCCATCTTCGCCGCCATCGCCTGGCAGGTGAGCTTTGAACGATCGAAATCGATGCGCCCCTGTAGCACGCCGTTGCTCAGCAGCTCATACAGTCCGGGGTTGGCGCGCTGGATGATCATCGCCGGCAGCGACATCACCGCCTGGGTGGCGTTCTGGATGACGTTACCCATGATCTGCTGGAAGCCCTGCGTGGCCCCATTGAGCTGGTTCTGCAGGGTGTTGGAAAGGTTCATGTTTCCGCACATCATGTTCGCGCGCCAAGACAGGCCCACGCCGAGACCGCTGGGACGGTAGAGCGAGGAAGGCGCGCCCGCCGCCGATCCGCCACCGATGGTGTACATCACCCGGTCGTCCAACACCTGGGCCTGATCGCCCAGGTGGTAGCCGTTCTCGGCGGCGTGGCCGGCGGCGCATACGAAGAGACATACCATCCCGAACGAGAGGGTGTTCATCACTGGCCTCCATCAAAGTCGATGCTGAACAGGAAGGTCTGGCCCATGCGTTGGCAGCACCTGTACGGGCGCCACAGCGACCAGGCGTAGGCGCCCTCGGCACTCTGGATCGTTGGGCTGGGGAAGATGGCGCAGGTGCTCTGCACCATCGGTGCGAGCAACTGCCAGCGGTGGTTGTTGACGTTGTTCTCCATCACCGGCTCTGGCGGCCAATAACCGGGAGCTGGCATCGGCTGCAGCGGCAGATAGACGTGCGGCTGGCCTGCACGGGTGATGAAATCGCTGGCGCGCTGCGCCATCACCGCAGCGGCCTTGAAGTCGTCGGGCTGTACCAGGAAGCCTTGGCGAGGGTAGACGCTGCCCCACATGTTGCCGAGGGCCTGGCTCCCGATTTCGCGCACGCCCGGGACAAGCGCCTGCGGGTATACGGACTCGGGAATGGCGTGGCGCCAGGCCAACGGATCGAGCGTGCTGAGGTAATAGGGCGCAAGTGGCACCGCACCGCTTGGACATGCATAGCCGAAGCTGTGGGCCAGGGCGGTAAGTGCGGCGCCGCCGGGATGTCCGATACCGTCGACATTCTTGAAGCGGGGCAGGTTGTTGCGCTGCAGCAAGGGCGTGATCAGGTTTCCCCCGCCTTGCGACAGGGGCGTTGGCGCCGACAAGGCAGACATCTCGCCCCAGGGATTGCTGCCGGTGTCGGCATAGCTCGACACCACCAGTTCGGGAATGAAATGCCGGACCTTGGGCGAGGTTCGCACCGTGCAGCCGAAAGGCGTACACAGCAGCCAATAACAGATCCCGACGACGCGGTATTCCAAACACTGCAGTGATGTGATGGAGGCAATGATGGCGGGGGTGGTCAGCGCCAGGCACTGCTCGGCAGCCATGAGCAACGCGATCGCGATGAAGCCGCGACCTCGACCAGGTTTGTTCGGCTGTGGCGTTCGGTATGGGGCAATCAGGTTCATCGGCAGCGCTCGGCAAGTGGCAACGGTGTGCATCCATGCGCCGAGTTGCAGCATCGCGGATCAGGCTGAGGAGGGGGACGGACAAACCGAGACTCGTACGTTCGGTTTCTTCAGTCTCCAGGGGGAGGCTGCGGTTTGTCCAAAATAACCGTAGGAGTACAAATGTACTCATGTCGATTTTTATTGATCAGCGGGCACAGAGCATCGTGTGTTCCGAGGTTCAGGACATGCCGCGCAGGCGATCGATTTCCGCTGCAATCTGCAGCGCAGCCTCCAGCTCGGACAGCTGATGCGCTTCCATCAGCCGCCAGCGCTGGGCTTTTTCCTCGGGCTCGGTCATGGCTAGGGCGAGGTACAGGCTCGGCGGGACTGCGCGAAACAGCGTCTCCAACTGCTTCGACAAGACCACGCCCTCGGTGTACTTGCCCGAGGCCTTGCTCGCCGACAGCAGCAGGGTCTTTTGTGCTGGCGTCAGCTTCTTGAACCGAGCGATCTCTTCGATTTCCGCTGGTGGCATGTTCAGGCAGATCCACCACTCGATCATGTTGAGCATGGTCTGTGCCGCATCGGGGAAGTCGGCCAGGTTCTGCGTCGCCAACCAGAACCAGGCACCGAGCTTGCGCCACATCTTGGTGCCCTTGACCACGAAGGGCGCCAGCAGGGGGTTCTTGGTGATGATGTGGCCTTCGTCAGTGACCATGATGATTGGCCGACCGAGGTACTGGTCGCGCTCGGCAAGGTTGTTCACCGTGTTCATCAGGCTGATGTAGCTGATCGACATCTGCGCTTCATAGCCCTCGCGGGCATAGGTGGCGAGGTCGACGATCGTGACATCGCTCTCCGGCCAGGGTGTGCCTGGTCGGTCAAACAGCGCACCCTCGAAGCCCTGGCAGAATAGGTCGATGGACTCGGCCATTTCTTGGGCCCGCTCGCGACGCTTGTCGGGCAGGTGGGCGTCGCTGGCCACCGTTCGAAGCGCATCACGGACATGGCGCGTCATGACCTGCTGGTTGTTGGTCGCACAGTGCCTGGCCGCGTCGAGAATGCACTCGCGGATCAGACTGCGGTCTGCCCGGGTGAGGCGCGCCTCTTCCTTGGCTTCACCTCCGGTGATCATCAGGCGGGCGGTGATCTCCAACTCGCCAAGCACATCGCGTTGCTCGTCACTGCCCGAAGCGTCTTCATCCAGGTCTTCGGTTGACAGGCTGGCGCCCTGATCGGGGCGCTCGATCAGCCGCCGAGCATCGGCGAAGGGGGCCAGGCTCAAACCGCTGCCCGGTTTGAGCTGGACCTTGTTGACGGTCAAGCCGAGGGTGGCGAAGTAGTCGCCCTGCAGGCCAAAGGAGTTGCCGGCTTCGACGATGAACAGCCGCGGTCGGTACACGGCCATGACCTGCATCAGGATCGAGACTAGGGTGGCCGACTTGCCGGCGCCGGTCGGGCCGAACAACAGCAAGTGACCATTCATGGCGCGGTCGAAGCGTGACAGGGGATCAAACGACAACGGCGCGCCACCTCGGTTGAAAAAGGTGATGCCTGGGTTGCCGGTACCGATACTGCGTCCCCACAGCGGCAGCAGGTTGGCGACATGCTGGGCAAACAACAGCCGGGTGTACCAGTTGCGTGTGTCGCGGGCGGGGTTGTAGACCATCGGCAGCCAGCGCAGGTAGCTGTTACACGCGGCGACTTCATCGCCCTCACGCACCGGCTGCAGGCCGGCACCGAGCAGCACATTGGCCGCCTGGATCGAGCGCTGGCGCAGTTGCTGTAAATCGGCGCCGCGCAGGTACAGCGCCAAGGTGCCGCGGTACAGCTTGTGCTGGCGGCCGATCAGTGCGCGCGCTTCTTCTACGTCTTGGCGAGTCTGGGTCGAGGCCAGGTTCTCGCCGATGGCTTTGCGTGCCAGGCGGTTGAGCTGCTCCTCAAGCACATCCTGGGGGGTGATGACCAAGGTCAGGCTCAGGACGGCCTGCTCGGGGAGTTGATCGAACAAGGCATTGAGCGCCTCACCCTTGCGGGTCTCGCCGGTCAGCTGGCCGATATGGGGTGGCCTGCGCAGTTTGTCTACCACCATCACGGCATGCGGCTGCTGGTCGAAGTACCACAGCCCCTGCTCGCTGTCCGAGCGTGGTTCGTGGAAGAACAATCGCTCGGCAAAGTCGTGGTCGAACGGTAGCGACAGCCCATCGCCGTCATCGGTCTCCGGGTAGGGCACGCGTCGATAGAATGCCGCTGGTGAGTCGTCCGTGAGGGTGGGGGCTGGGTTGAACCAAGGCAGCAACCAGGCGTAGAAGTCACGTCCGGTCAGCCGACGAGGATTGACCCCGCAGGCTTGCAACGAGGCCATCAAGCGGTCACAGGTCCTTCCAAACAACTGAGCGGGGTTTTGCCCGTCGTCGTCGGCCTGGTCACCGAGCCAGCGATAGACCACCAGCCGAATCCGTCGATTGCTGCCGCGCCAGGGCAGGTGCGACACAACAGGGTCGTCGAACAAGCCGCCTGGCTTGGCAATGGCATCGAGGTGGTGTTGCATCGAGGCGAGGAAAGCTGCAGTGAAGGGGGTGCCTGTCGCCCGTGGTTCAACGTACTGTGCCAGGCGCTCCAGGTACGGGGAAAAATCACTGTCGTCCTGACAGAAGAACTGCACCACCCAGGGTGCCTGGTCGAGCTCGTCGAAGCTGTCCTGCAACGCATCCTCCAACGCATCGCGCGCCGCCATCAGCCACTCGGGCTCACGGCCCTCGGTGCCGATAGGCTGCAGCTCGAACACAGCGCCCACCGAACGGTTGTCGTCGAGCAGAAAGCATTGCTCCTCCTCGAGGTATTCGACCCATGGCAGGTGGTCGGTGAAGCTGGGGTTGTGCGCATACTGGGCGGCCTCATCCGCACGCGTTGCACGCCGACGCTGTGCCACGCGCCAGGGCTGCCAGCGAGGCGGGGTGCGATCTGCATCATCAGCCATCACAGATCGTCCAGGCGTTCGCCGGGCAGCGCGTATTGGACCTTCTCGTACAGCGGGAACACGGTCGAGTAGCCGGGCACCGGCGTTTGTTGGGTACCTGCCAGATGCGGGTAGACGTACATGACCAGGTCTGGATTGGGCAGACGTGGGAACTGGGCACGAATCTCATTGGCGGCGGTGCGCGTGTAGGCATTCTGGTCCTTGACCAGGCGCTCGGGATCGAGCACCGGCCGGCGCAGTTCGCCGCGAGCCTCCTGCAACTGCTGCTGCGTGCCGACCGCGCCGCCGCTGTTCCAGATATCCAGCATGGTGTGATCGCCGTGGGGCAGCATTTCGTCCTTGCTGGTGGTGCAGCCAGCCAGGTGTAGAAACAGCAGCAGGCTAATCCAGGTCCAGTACCGAAACGGATGGGGTTTCATGATTCACTCTCCGGCCTTTGGGTTCGTAGTCGATGCTGATTTCGTGATCCAGGTGCAAGGCCACCTTGGCGCCCGGCGGGACGTAAATGGCGGCGAAGGCTTCGCCGTAGAGCTTGTTGATCCAGTCGCGAATGTCGCCGATGCCACCGCTGATGACCGAGTTCAGCGCGCTGTTGCCGCTGTTCTGCGACAACCCCAGGCTGCCGCTGGCCGAGTTGATGAATGAGGTGTTGGTCTGCTCGTTACCCAGCGCGGCCGCGAAGCCGGCACCGGCTGCGGTGATCAGGCTCTGGCTGCCGAGGTACTGCTGGGCGTTGGAGCGACGCTCACCGGCGATACAGGGAATGCCGTAAGGGTCGGAGATGTAGCCGAGGCCGCCGCGGATTTTTTCGGTGTCCGAGGTCTGGGCGCTGCTGCGGTTGCGACTGACCACCTTCTGCGGCTGTGGCACCGTGCGAACGGTGCCGTCGCTGAAGACAAAGGTGATCGACTCGACCTGGCCGCGCACGCAAGACAAGGTCCAGTCGCCGGCCGTGGTCCCGCTCATGACCGCGCCGACCACGTCGGGCAGGTCGATGCCGTTGGCGGTGAGGTTGTCCGGCCCCACCAGTACCTTGAACGGGTAGGGGTCATTCACCGTGCCGTCCACCGGCACGCGGCCAATCAGGGCCGTCATGGCGATCGAGCCCATCAGGGTCGAGTTCTCGGGGATGGTGTAGACCGGCTTGGCCCCCTCTGCCCGGTCCTGGGTGTTTTCCAGGTCGCGCTCGCCTTTGGCCACGGCGCGTAGGTGGTCCTGGCCCCGGTCGATCGCGTTGTTGTCCAGGCCATGCAGATCCTTGAACTTGGACGTCAGCGATGACAACGGTCCCTCAGCTTTGCTAGCCCCCTCTTGGCCAGCACGTGCATTGGATGGCTCGATCCATTGCACTGCATCCGCCGGCGATTGTGCCCCGGAGAATTGTTGCTCGTCACCCGGTTCGAGCCCAAAGCCCATGGGGACGTCGGACCTCGCGGTCGGCTTGTTGGTGAGCTGGTCTTTCAGCCGGGACAGCAAACCTTGGGTCTCGCGGTGCTGCTGCTCGGCCTTTTGCCGGGCATCGTTGGCCTGTTGGCGCTGCTCGGTGACCTGCTGGGTGACACTGCTCAGCGTGTTTTGAATGCGACTGTCGATATTGCCTTCGCGCGTGCGCAGCCGGTTGTTCTCGGTCTGCAGGGTCTCGTTGCCTTTCTTCAGCGACAGCATCTCGCTGCGCATCGCTTTGACCTGGCCAATCAGCGTCGCCACGGTGTCGCGCGGCGTGTCGCCGGCGATGCCGAGGGCCTTGGCCTGTTCCCGACTGAGGGCGGTATTTTCGGGATCATGGGCAGGTTGCGCATCCGGTGAAGACACCCAGGATTTGCCGATGATCAGCACAATCCCCAGCAGGACCGCCGGTACCAGCCATTTCAGCAAACCGTTAGCTTTCATGATCGGCTGCCTCCGGTGCAGGCGGTGGCAGCAGCAGTGCATGCTTCAGGTCGCCGCCTCGGGTGACGAGGTACGCCACGGTGGTGTCTTCAGGTGTGCCGGCGTGCCCCAGGTACTCGTGCTGGAAGGTGGCGGCATACAGCGTGGCCTGCAAGTGACGCGGGTCTAGCGTGACCTTGGCCGACCCACGGTTGACGATCTTCACCGCCGTCACCCAGTAATCACCCAGCCGCCAGGCGGCGAGCACCTTGATGGCCACGTGCTCGGTCGGCAGCAGTGTGCTGAAACCAGAGGAGTTGCCCAGCGGGACCCGACGCACCCCGGGCAAGGGCGCTACGGTGCGCAGCGGCGCATACAGGTTTTGCGCCGCATAGCGAGTCAGCACCACTGGTACCGGCGTCGCTGCAGGTGCTGTGTCCTTCGCGGTGTCCACGTCCGGTACCTGCGCCTGGGCCACGATCTTGACCGGCTCCAGTACCTCGCTACCCTCGAGCGCTTCGATGTCAATCAGAATGATGTCCCCCGACTTCACCGACTGCAGTTGCAATCGGGTCGGGAGGATGGCTTCCGTCGCACGTAGGTACACCGTTCCACCCACCGATTGCACGCGCAGCTTGTTGGTGATCGCACTGGGCAATCCGACCCGGACATCTTCATCCAACATAAGGATACGTTCCTGACCCACCGTTAGCGGCACGGCCAGCGGCAGGCGGTCCCAGTATTTGACCTCGACGGCGGCTGCGGCGGAACACCACCCGGCCACCGACACCAGAATCATGATCAAGACACGTATCATCACGTACCTCCAGGCAGCGTCAGCTTCTGCGGTGTGCCTTCGTAGCAGTCCAGGGCCAGGCCCCATTTGTTGTGCTCTGGGTCGACGTCGAAGCGCACCACACGCAGGGGGTAGCGCACGACCACGCGCTTCACTGGCTCGGCGGCGTAGTACTCGTCGGCGTTGAGGTCGAGCTTGACCAGCCAGCTGTGCTTATCCAACTGCTTCACCCGCAGGTCAGGATCATCGCTGTAGCCACGACCCAGTACTTCGTACACGCCGCGCACGCGACCACGCAGTTCACCTGCCGTCTTGCGGTACTCGAAGTCGCCATCGAAGAACGTCTTGCACGCCGGCGTCAGGTAGGGCTGCAGGGCAAAAATGGCGCGGTGGTAGTCGACTTCGCCATCGGTGGGCCAACGGTTGAGCTGGCCGAAGATGTACAGGGCGAATGCGTAAATGTTTTCCGGAGGCACGTCCCACCATTTCCGCGTACTGCCTGAGCGTAGATCCGGCGGCACGTGTATGGTCAGTTCGGAAGGCGCGGACTGCCAGCCGTACCACAGACTCATACACAGCAGTGCCAAGGTCGCCACGGCCAGACGCAGACTGAGGATATGCGCCTGCTGCGCATCCACCTTGTTCCGGAAGCGACTCATGGGGTGGGCCTCGCAGGTCGGCGCGTGCGTCGGACAGTCCATGGGCCGGAATGCAAGATCAGTGGCTCAGTGCCGATACCCCAGTGCACCGCCAGTTGCCACTGCAGACGTCGGTACAACCAGGTTTCGGGACGAGCACGCTTGGCCCGGCGCAGCAGTTTGCCGCCGCCAAGCAGCATGAGCGCCATGCACAGGAACATGCAGGTGGGGAGAGTAGCGATGGACACAGTGGCCACAGCCAGCGGCCCGCCCAAAACCAGCCCCAGCACGGCACCGACAATCAGGGCGACCCACATCTCGTCGTTGGTGAGGCCGCGAAGGACGACTGGATCGCGGTTTAGGCGTTCTGGCAGGAAGGTCAGTGTGCCGTCAGGTAGGGTGGCTGGGGCGTCGGACATGGCAACCTCACAGGATCGTCGCGGCTTTGGTGAGGAACCACAGAATCACCACCACCAGCAGCGCGCCGACGCCGACCACAGCACCGAGGTCCTTCCAGGTCTTGCGCTGGTTCTGCACGTCGGCATAGACGGTGAGCGAATGCCAGGCCACGCCGAGGAAGGCGAGGGTAGCGATCAGCAGCCCGAGCAGGATGCCGCCGTCGTAGGCGTAGTTCTTGATGGTGTCGATAAGCCCTGAGCCTTCGCCGCGGGAGGGCGCTTCCATGGTCGGCAGGTCAGCCCAAGCCAGCGTCGAGCTCAGCAGGACCAAACCGCCGAACAGGGCTTTTCCATAGGTAGCCCGCAGCAGGGGCAGCGGAAGGAGGCAGCGACAGGAGAGTTTCATTGCAGGTTCTCCAGATTACGACAGCATGAAAAACATCAGCACGATCAGGGCTAGAGCCAGACGCAGCGTGCTGCCGCCAAGTGCGCCGAAATTGAGATTGCCGGCCGCCCAACCGCGGTAGCCGGTCCACAGGGCCCAGGTGCACCAGAGCAACGCCAACACCAGCACCGAGGAGCGCCACAGCACCGAACTGAGCTGCGGGACAAACCCGGCCACGGCCGAGAACGCGCTGAGTTGAGCGTCAGTCATGCTCATCGGATGGGCTCGAGTGGGGTGCTTCAGCACGGTACTGACCGGCCAGCTCGACCAGGTCAGCCGGCTGCGCGCGGGAGGGCGATAAGTATTCTTGGATGCCTTCACGCACACGTTCTAGGTCTGCCGCAAACCTCGGATAGTCGAAGCGATAGCGCGTTCCAACTGCATCGTCTGAGCTGCTTTCCGCACGCTCGGCCAACTGGTCGATGGCAATGAACTGGCGTTGCACGAGCCCCAGATCCGAGCGCTCGCGACTTTCTTGCGCAACAGCCGGAAGGGTTGCTAGACAAATCACAAGCAACGGGAAGGCATACGTCCTCATGGCAGGCTCCAGAGCTATCTCTGGTCGCCACCATTACCGAGCGGGCGAGTTGAGGCACGAGTTAAAAGGATTCTTGGCCTTTCGCTTTCTGGCGACGTTGGGCAGAAGTGGGGTGAGCCTGGAGTGAGGTATTGAGGGACGATGTGGACCTGCCGGCGCTGGTGGCTTATTCCTAACGCTGTAACGAGCACCTGAAAGGCTAGTCAGTCATCAGTCGGAGAATGACAGCTCCGCCTGAATTGCGCACGGAGCGCGCGGGGGCATCTTCGGTCGAGGATTACGTGAACTGGCCGGCAAAGTGGGCTCAGCTAAACTGACCCCCAGCGTGGCCTGTAATCCTGGAATTCGACCCTCCGACTCAAGTGCTCGAATCTCGTTCCTGGTCCTGCCAAGCAACTCATTTGCCGTCTGCCCCGTATCCTCGCTCAGCGTCAATGCCAGCAGCGTCAAAGGGCTCAGTTCCAATCTCTCGCTAAGCTGATCAAGTTTGTCCAGTGTGATGCTCGATCTACCAGCCTCGAGCTTGGACAAGTAGGTACGGCTGGTTGTGTCGGAAAATCCGCGCTGGGTGATGTTGCGCTGGCTGCGTAGCACTCGAAGCACATTGGCGAACGATGATTTCAATGTCATGAAATTACCTGAGGAATGAAGCTAGTAAGTGCATTGGCGGCGACATTAGTTGGAAGCAGATCGCTCGGGCCTTCTATTTCACTCTACCATACAACCTCGAATCGCGGCTCGCTGTGCCAGTGACTATCCCGCAACCATCGCCTGATGGAGACGTTCCCATTGGACACACTCAAGCTATCTCTGCGTGATAGGCGCTCCCGTGCCCGCCTAGCAGCAGGCTTTCTTTTGCCTGCAACGCTGATTGTCTTGGCCGTGCACCGACGCTTCAGCGTAAGTAGGACGCTTGATGCGAGTCAGTTTGTTCTTGGGTCGAGTGCTCTGGCAGAATAAGATTTATTCTCCGAATTATTGGATGTCGACTCTGTAGTGCGCTATTTACTCGTGGTTCTTTTTTTGACATGCCAATTCAGCCTCCTCTTTTGTTGGGAAGCTTGGTTTTAAACGCTCTTTTTTTTGGTTGTCATATATATCGAAGCCGCCAGAAATGGTCTCTGCGTAGAAACGGGAGCCAATACGGAATGATTTTTCCTCAATAGGCACGGCTGGGATGATAACGAATCTTGGTAGCATTTTCCTCTCCCCCGAGTTCCTTCACTTCAGTCTTCAGTATTAGGCATATTTTTGGAGTGGTGGCAATTCAATTGCTACCACGTGACGAGTGGTGTAGTGCCGGACTTCTGACGTCATTTATTGAGTGGCTAATGATGATTAACTAGGGTCCGCTGTACATGCGTAGCTGCAAGCTGTGTGCGTTTCTGCCATTTTCAGTTCGGCCCCAAAGATATGCCGTTGCTATGGTCAGGCTAACGGTTCACTCTCACGGGACTCAGGCGCCATTCATCGGACAGCCGGCAATCAATCCAAACGTGCTCTCCCATGTTCGCTCTACCGTAAGGCGACGCGTGATTTTCCTATACATTCAAGAGGGAGTACTCATGAAGATCTCTGAAGTCATGACGCGGGACGTCCAAGTGGTGCCACCCAAAATGAGCCTTCGGCAAGCCGCTTCGCTCATGAGGGACATGGATGTCGGATCCTTAATCGTAGGGGACAATGACAAGATGATCGGCGTTATTACCGATCGCGATATTGTCATTCGTGGTCTTGCCAATGATCGCATTCAAGAAACTGTTGTAAGTGACATTATGAGTGAGCAGGTGCGCTATTGCTATGCCGATGACGACATAGACGCAGTCGCTCACAATATGGCTGGTGTCGAAAAGCGACGGTTACCTGTCGTTGATAGCGAGAAACGTTTGGTCGGCATTGTCTCACTAAGCAATCTTGCCAGTGCACGAAAAGACCATGTGTGTGGCGCAGTGCTCCAAGGTGTCGCCCGCCCTCATTGATTAAGGCTGATTTAAATTTGGGCGACCAGAAAGGAAGTTGAGTTAGCATAAGTGGGATATGGCCGGCTTTAGATAAGGGAGGCGGCTATATCCCAGCTATAGAGGGTTGGATCATGTGCCGCAGTACGAAATTTTAGCTGTAGTGCAAATTATGGAGAAAACCAATGGAGAGAAAAAGAGCAGAGCTTTATCGTATGGTCATGCCAGAGCATCTCTGTCCATTTGGCGTGAAGTCAAAGTATCTATTAAGCAAAGCTGGCTACTCGATTGAAGATAATTGGCTCACCAGCCGGGAGGAAACGGAAAAGTTCAAACAACGGGTAAATGTTCAGTCTACACCACAGATCTGGATAGACCAGCAACACATTGGTGGCTATGACGAATTACGTCAGTACTTGGGAAAAGGTAGCGCGAAAGGCAACCCGTACCGGCCGGTGCTGACGGTATTTGTCGCTGCGTTCCTATTGGCAAGCGCCTTGGCCTTGGTGGCATTTAATACACTGTTCACACCTTGGCTGCTACAGGGTTTTTTAGCCATCAGCATGTTTTTGTTAGCGATGCTCAAACTTCAGGATGTCGAGTCATTCAGTAATATGTTTCTGGGTTACGATCTCCTCGCTCAGCGCTGGGTACCCTATTCCTATCTGTATCCGTATGGGGAAGCGTTGGCGGGCTTACTGATGATTGCAGGGATGCTTAACGGCCTCTCTGGACCTTTGGCGATAGTGCTTGGTGGTGTGGGTACCGTCTCGGTTTTTTATGCCGTTTACATTGAAAAGCGTGAGCTCACCTGCGCCTGCGTCGGGGGTAATAGCAACGTGCCCCTCGGGGCAGTGTCACTCACTGAGAATCTGGTCATGTTTGGCATGGGGAGCTGGATGCTGCTCAAGGTTTTTCAGTAGCGATGGGCTGGATAGCGGCGGGCTCTGCAGAGGAAGGCCTAGCAGCATGAAGCTTGTCGATAATCTGCTTGGCCAAGGCATGGTAAAGCGAGACAGGTGAAACCCAACCCGAGATCGCGGTAGCCATCAGTGTGGTCGCGAGCATGGGTATGGCAAGGTCGGGGCTGTGGGTCAGTTCGAGGACTATGACGGAAGCAGTGAGCGGTGAGCGTGTCACGCCAGCAAGGTACGCCCCCATACCCAACAATGCACATGCTTGCGGGTCAATATCGGGTATCAACGACAGCAGTGGCGCGAACGCCGCGCCTATGCTCAGCGAAGGTGAAAACAGTCCGCCGGGAATGCCGGAGAGGTAGGACACGACGTTGGCCAGAAACTTCCACAGCAAGAAACTTGGATCGGTGATGGGTTGTGCCTCAAGCAGGGCGCGCGTTTCTTCATATCCGGTACCGAAAACGTGATTGCCGGAAACCAACCCCAGTATTGCCAGCGCAAAGCCGCATAGGGCCGCGAAACGGACTGGGTATTGGCTGCGCAGCGCGCAGACACGACCGAGGATGCCGTGATCGGTGGGCAGCACCAGCTTCGCGTAAAAACCTCCCAGCAACCCGCCCAGTGCTGCGCATGCAGGGACCACGCTCCAACCCCATCCAGTTGGCATCCGCCCACCGATTTCACCAAAGTAGGCATAGTGTCCCATTAGCCCCAGTGTCACGACGCCGCCAATCAGCACTGCCGTTAGCACCAGTCCGCTGAAGCGTTGCTCAAAGGTGCGGCTCAATTCCTCAATGGCAAAGACCACCCCGGCCAATGGCGTGTTGAAGGCTGCGGCAATGCCTGCGGCGCCGCCGGCGAGGATCAGCCCAGCGATCGTGCGTCGTCCATGCAGGCCCAACTGGCGGCCGAAGGCATACAAAACGGCGGCCCCGATATGAACGGTTGGGCCTTCCCGTCCTACCGAGCCCCCAACCAAGAGTGCACCGAGGGTCAGGCTCATGCGTGCAGCGGCGACTGGCAGCGAAAGCAATCTGGCGCGCAAACGGCGGGAGGGCATTTCAAGGGCGGCGATGACTTGGGGAATGCCGCTGCCTTTGGCATTCTCAAACCAGCGCTGGGTCAGCCACGCCAGCAGCGCGAAACCGAAGGGCGTGATCAGCAACGGGGACCAAGGCGCCCATTCAAGCAAGCGCCTGAACGATGCGAACGCGGCGTCGGCCAGCCACGCGAATGCCAACGCCGCCAGCCCGACCAGAAGTGCGCCGATCCAGAATGCCAGGCGTTGTCGCCATTCTCGCCAGTATGAAGTGCTGGAAGAAGGGGTGGCGGTTTTCAAATCGGCCATTGTTTGTCATGTGATGGGAACAGACAGAGAGTATGGCGTGATTTGTCGAGCGGGCATACCCGACCGAGGTGGTACTCACGCATAGTCTGGCAGGCGAGTCATCTCGCACCTGCCAGACATCCGCCGTTTTGTTATGACGTCGACCGGACCTCGCCAGTTGAAGAACGGTTGCGCATGGCGATTACACCCCACGTCAAACCCAGCGCTGCCGCGATGACAGAAGCGGACAACACCCCCAATTTTGCGGCACCGAGCGCTGCAGGATCAACGAATGCAAGGTTGGCAATGAAGATCGACATGGTAAAGCCTATGCCTGCCAAAAGACCGATCAACATGATGCCGCGCCAGTTGACTTCGGCCGGGAGTGCACACCAGCCCAATCGGACCATCAACCAGCTGACGCTGACGATTCCCAACGGTTTGCCAGCGATCAGGGCGGCGGCCACGGCCATCATTACCCAGCGTGATGTTTCGGCGGAAAGGTCAGCGCCCGACAGGCTCACCCCAGCGTTGGCCAAGGCGAACAACGGCATGATGCCAAATGCCACCCAAGGGTGCAGCAGGCCTTGTATGCGTACTACCGGAGGTACCAGTTCGCGTTGCGCTGAGCGCAGTCGTTTCAACGGGTCCATCAGATCGCTGGCATCCTTCTCGGGTGCCTTGGCATTGCCCAGCAGCTCGCTGGTAAAACGGCTGACAGCATCCAGCGGACGCTCGCGCATGGGCATCGCCGTTACTGGAGTCATCAGACCTAGCACAACACCGGCAAGCGTCGGGTGAGCACCGGTCATCAGCATACCCAGCCAGGTAATGGCGCCCGGGAGGATGTAGGCCCATGCACTACCCACGCCGATTTTTTGCAATCCCATGACCAGCAACAGACCAACCCCAGCCACCGCGAAGCCGCTGTAATCGAGGCCGCCAGAATAGAATAGGGCGATGATCAGCACTGCGATAATGTCATCGATTATCGCCAGGGCGAGCAAGAAGACGCGGACATTGGAAGGAATCGATTTGCCCAGCAGTGCCAGTACACCCACGGCAAAAGCGATGTCGGTGGCTGTTGGCACGGCCCAGCCTTGTTGTTCCTGGGGGGCATGGCCAAAACCAAGGTAAATGAGCGCAGGGACGGCCACACCGCCGATTGCCGCCGCCATCGGTAAAGCAGCTTGGCGCAGGCTGGCGAGTGCGCCTTCATGAATCTCACGACGAATCTCCATGCCTACGACCAGGAAGAAGATGGTCATCAAGCCATCGTTGATCCAGAAATGCAGGGATTTGGCGTAGATCACCGAACCGATGCCGAGTGTCAGCGGGGTGTGCCAAAGATGCTCATAACTTTCCGCCGCCGGGGAATTCGCCCAGACCAGCGCGGCGAGTGCGGCCACGAGAAGGACAATGCCGCTGACGGCTTCGATATGAAGAAAGCGTTCAAAGTTGGCAAAGGCCCGTTCGGCCAATTCCTGGGCGCGAGGTAATTCTTTCTGGGGCATAGGCGCAATGGCTCCCGCATGGCGGCCCGACCAGCGTTGTTGTTTAACCTGCCTCACTGCGCCGTGCAGCTAGCACCCGATGGCAGTCTACCCAATCATCGCGGTCAGATGAATGCTCAATTAGCGGTCAGTGGTTCAAATGGTGGGTATTTGAGATTTTTTTGCGGCGGGGGTAGGGTCTAAAGTCAACTTCGAGCGGGGAGGGGCCGCCATCAGGCACTGCATGGGCTGCTAGTCTTGAACCAAGTCGCCGTGCTCGCCCCCTGTGCTCATCGCCTTACAAGGAGAACTGCCGCAATGACTGCAGCCCCGAAACCCAGGAGCACCCTCAATCCCCCCGTTTTCTATACCAGCGCGGTTTTGATCTTTCTTCTCGTGCTGTACGCCACAGCATTCCAAGCGCATGCGCAGGCGCTGTTCGAACACGTCCAGACCTGGATCATTACCAATGCCAGTTGGTTTTACATCCTTACCGTGGCGCTGGTCTTGATCAGTGTGGTGTTCCTGGCCGTCAGTCGTTACGGTGATATTAAGTTAGGGCCCGATCACAGTGAGCCGGATTACCGGAAGAGCAGCTGGTTCGCCATGTTGTTTTCCGCCGGCATGGGCATCGGCTTGATGTTCTTCGGTGTGGCGGAGCCGGTGATGCATTTCACCACCCCTCCAGTGGGTGACCCTGGCACGGTCGCGGCGGCACGCGAAGCCATGAAGATCACGTTTTTCCACTGGGGGCTGCATGCTTGGGCGATCTACGCCATTGTTGCATTGATTCTGGCTTACTTCAGCTTCCGCAATGGGCTGCCGCTGACCCTGCGCTCGGCACTTTACCCATTGATCGGTGAACGCATCTACGGCCCGATTGGTCATGCGGTCGATATCTTCGCCATCCTCGGCACGGTGTTCGGCGTCGCGACCTCGCTGGGGTATGGGGTACTGCAGATCAACAGCGGCTTTCACCATGTGTTCGGTCTGCCGGTCAGCCCGACGGTTCAGGTCATTCTCATTGCAGCCACGTGTGGGTTGGCAACGCTTTCGGTGGCCAGTGGGCTGGATAAAGGCATTCGCATCCTGTCCGAGCTCAATTTGAGTCTGGCAGTGATATTGATGTTGTTCGTCCTGATCTTGGGGCCTACCGTGTTCCTGCTGCAGGCTTATGTACAGAATACCGGCGCTTACCTTTCGGACATCGTCAACAAGACCTTCAACCTCTACGCCTATGAACCGACTGACTGGATTGGTGGGTGGACGTTGCTGTATTGGGGCTGGTGGTTGTCTTGGTCGCCTTTCGTAGGGCTGTTCATCGCTCGCATTTCGCGTGGACGTACCATCCGTGAGTTCGTGTGTGGCGTGTTGTTCGTTCCGGCCGGTTTTACGTTGCTGTGGATGACGGTATTTGGTGATTCGGCTATCCACATGATCCTCAACGATGGGGTGAAGGACTTGGCCACTGTCGTTGGCCAAGACAGCTCATTGGCGTTATTCGCGTTCCTTGAACACTTCCCGTTTTCCACGGTGATCTCGCTGATCGCGGTACTGATGGTGGTGGTGTTCTTCGTAACCTCGGCAGACTCGGGGGCCTTGGTAGTCGATATGCTCGCGTCCTCCGGCCAAGGCCATTCCCCATTGTGGCAACGGATTTTCTGGTCGCTCAGCATCGGTGCTGTTGCCATTGCGTTGCTCTTGGCTAACGGCCTCAAAGCCTTGCAGACCGCCACCATCGCCAGCGCGTTGCCGTTCGCCGCCATTCTGTTGATTGCCATCTGGGGATTGTTCAAGGCCTTGAGCCTGGATGCTACCCGTCGCGGCTTGCGTAATCAGGCCCTTCCAGGTCCTCGGCATACCCGGCAGCACCAAGGCGGCTGGCAGCGCCGGCTGCGCAATATTGCCATGATGCCGCGCCGCGCCCATGTCACGCGCTTTATTGCCGAGGTGGTCAAGCCGGCCTGTGAAGAGGTTGCACTTGAGTTGCGCAAGCAAGGCTACGACGTCGCGGTGAATGAGCGGGATGATGGCCGCGTCACCCTCGAGCTTTCACACGCTGGGGAAGGGCGCTTTCTCTACGAAGTCCGTCCGCGTGCTTTCAACACACCCAGCTTCGTCATGCGTGATACGGAAGACGGAACCGATGGTCGCAAGTATTTCCGGGCTGAGGTGCATTTGCGTGAAGGAGGCCAGGACTATGACATCATGGGTTGGAGTCGTGACGATGTGATCGGCGATATCCTCGATCAATACGAGCGTCACCTGCATTACCTTCATGTGGTGAGTTGAGACTGGGGGTGTATTGCGCTGCACAAGGCGTCAGGGCAGTGCAGAGCGCTCGTTAGCGGGCATTGAAAGCCGGCAGGGCCAGAAGTCAACGGCGGCAACGTCCCTGGAAGGTGGACCTAGCCAGTTTGCAAGTGGCTGGCAATGGCCCTGAAAGCACAGCTCATAGTCTCCGGCTTCGGGTGTGCGCCCGGCATGCAAGGGGTTCAGAGGCGGCAGTTGGCGGTGGTAGTGCCATGTGCCATCTCGCAACGTGGCGTCATCGGGTATTTCCATGCCAGCGCCGCTGCCGCGTACGCGGGCCTCCATGAGTACCAGCCCGCTGGCGCCGACCTGGTAATCCTCTTCCCAGCGGATTTTCTCGATGCTGTGCTGCCAAGCCAGGGTGAAGTGCTCAATGGGCAGGCTGGCCCAAACCACGCCGGCGAGCCCAAGGCAGAGACCATTCATACCCTTTGCTCGGCTGTCGTGCGACTCCGCCAAACGTGCCAGCCCAATACCGCAATACCCAGGGCGAACCCGACTTCATCACTGACGGGCAAGGCCAGGATCAGGCATACACCTGCGACGAAGGCCAGTAGACGCTCCCACCAGGTCATGGACATCCGGAAGTGGCCAATCGATGCGCAGCCCCATAGCGCAACAGCAAACACGGCCTTGATCACCATGTACGAGGTGGCGCTGAGACTGTCGCCCTGCAGCATCAACGCAGGGTCGTAGACCGCCATGAATGGCACGACGAAACCAGCCAGGGCAATGCGGACCGCCCAGAAGCTGATCAGTAACCCTTTTTCCTTGGCAATGGGGGCGGCCGCGAAGCACGCCAGCGCGACCGGCGGGGTGAGGTCAGCCAGAATGCCGAAATAGAACACGAACATGTGCGAAACGATCAGTGGCACACCGAGCTCCAGCAGGGCGGGGGCGGCGATGGAACTGGTAATGATGTAGTTGGGGATGGTGGGAATGCCCATGCCTAGCACCAGGCACGTCAGCATGGTCAAGAGCAGTGACAGGAACAGGTTGTCGCGGCCGAGATCAAGGATGTACCCCGCAAAGGTCGTGGCAAGTCCGGTCAGGGAAATGACGCCGATAATGACCCCCACCAGCGCGCAGGCAATGCCCACCGGTACGGCATGCCGCGCCCCCTCCGCCAGCGCCATTACACAGCCGCGAAGGGTGGCCCTTGCGCCTTGCACGAAGACGCAGGCGAGGGCAAGCGCCGCGATCACCAGCAGGATGACGCCGATGCCCATGCGGAAGAAGCCCGAGCACAGTAGTCCCAATGCGACCCAAAAGGCCGCGCGTAGCCAGGTGCCCTGAGCGCGCAGGATGATGGCCGAGCCCAGGATGACGATAGCTGTCAGGGCCAGGCCAACCATGCCTGAATAAAGGGGCGTACGCCCCGAGAACAGCAGCGCGACCAATATCACCAGTGGCACGAGCAAGAACCAGCGTTGGCGCAACGCGTCCCAGGCACTGGGGCATTCCTCGCGGGGCAGGCCATGCAGGTGGCTGCGTTTAGCCTCCAGGTGAACCATCCAGTAAACCGAGCCGAAATACAGCAAGGCAGGGATGAGCGCAGCTTTGGCCACTTCGGCGTAGGGCACGTTGATGGTTTCCGCCATGATGAAAGCGACCGCACCCATGACCGGTGGCATCAGTTGGCTGCCCATGCTGGAGGTCGCTTCGACGCCCCCGGCAAACGCCGGCTTGTAGCCAAAACGCTTCATCAGCGGAATGGTGAACTGCCCGGTAGTCACCACGTTGGCCACTCCGGAGCCGGTGATAGTTCCCATCAGCGCCGAGGAAAATACCGCGACTTTCGCCGGGCCACCGCTACGGTGACCAAACAGGCCCATGGCAAAGTCGGTGAACAGGCGGATCATGCCCGCCTGCTCCAGAAACGCCCCAAAGAGGATGAACAGGTAGATGTACGTGGCTGAAACATACGTAGGGGTGCCATACAGCCCCTCGGTACCGAAGGACAGTTGGTTGACAATCTGGTCAACGCCGTAGCCTCGGTGCGCAAGGTCACCGGGCAGGTACTGGCCTAGGAGCCCGTAGGCCAGAAACAGGGCGCAGATCAACGGAAGCGCAACGCCCATGACTCTTCGTGCGGCTTCGAAAACCAGGCCGATCAGTAATAGGCCGACGATCAGATCGCTGCTGGTCAACTCGCCTGAGCGTTGAATAAGGTCGCCTTCGAAGTACCACTGATAGGCGGCCGTCGTCATTCCTGCAATCCCCAATAGCCAGGCAAGCGGTTGCCAAGGCCGGTGGTGACCGACTACCGGGTAGCTTAGGAATACGACCAACAGCAGGAAGCCCACGTGCACCGATCGCAATACCTGGGTGGAGATGAGTGGGAAGGCCGCGGTGGCGACCTGAAAGATTGAAAACGCCAACGCCACCGCGAATAGAGTTGCGGGCCAGCGGTCGGTACTGGCGTGAAGGCCGTGCGACGATTCGCTCATGGAGTGCTCCCACTTTGCGCGACAAAGGATCAGGGGAGCAGGTTTTTCTCTTTGAAATAGCGTTCAGCGCCAGGGTGGAGCGGGATCGGCAAATTCTTGGCTGCATTCTCAGCTTGGATATCTTTCGCTGCCGCATGAGATGTGACCAAGCGTGGCAGATTCTCGAAGATCGATTTGGTCATCTGGTAGGCCAGGTCGTCGCTCAGGTCCGCCCGGGTGACCAGAATGTTGGTGATGGCTACCGTTGGCACTTCCATCCCTTGGCCGTCATAGGAATTGGCCGGAATGGTGGCCGCTTGGTAAGCGGAATTGCCGATTTTCTTCACGACGTCGGCCGGGATGGGCACGAACACCACCGGCAGTGTCGCCGCCAGGTCACGGATAGCTGCCTGGCCGAGGCCCGAAGACTGCAGAGTGGCATCCAACTGACGATTCTTGATCAGTTCGACGGACTCTGCGTAAGGCAGGTATTCGACCTTGCCCATATCCTGGTAAGTGAGCCCCGCTGCCCTGAAGATGGCCCGTGCGTTGAGCTCCGTGCCTGATTTAGGTGCTCCGACCGAAATGCGCTTGCCCTTGAGGTCCTCAAGCGATTTGATCCCCGATTCCTGGCTGGCGACGATCTGGATGTAATTGGGGTACGTTCCGGCAATGGCCCGGAGTTTCTTCAGCGGGGCCTTGAAACCGGCCTCGGCGTCACCTTTCCAGGCATCTGCCACCGAGTCGCCCAAGGCGAATGCCAGTTCACCGCGGCCAGCTTGCAGCAAGTTGAGATTTTCTACCGATGCCTTGGTGGCCTGAACTGTAGTCTTGCTGCCTTCGATCTCATGGCTGTAGATCTGCGAGATACCGACGCCGACGGGATAGTAGACGCCGCTGGTTCCCCCTGTAAGGATATTGATGAAGGTGGGGGCAGCCTGGGCTGTGGCGCAAGCGGCTAAAACAGTGCTGGCCAATGCCAGGCGAAGGGCTCGGTTCATGGCGTCGTTCTCCAGTTGTTGTTTTTATCCTGCGCATAAACCTAGATCGAATCTGCCGTGCTTGCCCATCTTTTGGCCCTGAACCGGTCGCTGTAAATGCCTAGAACCGCCAAAATGCAGGTGCCACGAGCACCAATACGGTGAGGATTTCAAGGCGACCCAGGAGCATGCCGAGGGTCAACAACCATTTCGCCGAGTCGGGCAGCGAGGCAAAGTTGCCGGCTGGTCCAATCACCGTGCCCAGGCCTGGACCGACGTTGCACACGGCCGTGGCCGCAGCACTCAAGGCAGTGGTCCAGTCGAGCCCGATCAGGGACAGTAGCAGGGCAATCACTGCAATCGTGATGGAGAAGAAGAACGAAAAGGTCAGTAGCGAACGCACGATCTCCTCGTCAATGGGGTGGCCATTGTATTTCTTCGAGATTGTCGCCCGAGGGTGAATCAACTGCTTCAGGCTGCTGATCAGCAGCGATGCAGCCACTTGGAAACGGAAAATTTTCAAGCCGCCGGCCGTAGATCCTGAGCACCCTCCGATGAACGTCAGGTAGAAAAACAACAGTACGGAAAAGCTGCCCCACAGCGTGTAGTCACCAACCGCGATACCCGTTGTGGTAACCACTGACGTGACATTGACCGCAACGATTCGTAAGGCATCCCACCATGACAGACCGCTGTGCCAACACAACCAACTACCCACCAAGATCCACGCAACCACGAGAAAACCCAGAAATCCCTGTACCTGATGGTCCTTGATCAGGGCGCGACGATGGCCCCGCAATGTCGCCACATACAGTGTGAAGGGCAGACTGCCGAGAATCATGATCACGACGGCTACCCAATGCACCGCAGGCTGCGTCCAATGCCCGAGTGACGCATCCGAGGTCGAGAAGCCGCCCGTCGAAATCAATGACATCGAATGATTGATGGCTTCGAATGGGGTCATACCTGCAACCCATAGGGCCAGGGTGGCGAAAGCGGTTAGTCCCAGGTAAATCACAAGGATCATCTTCGCCGCAACATGCGAGCGTGGCGTGACCTTGTCCGACCAGTCTGAGGACTCGGTCTGGAAAAGACGCATGCCACCTACACGCAACAGTGGCAGCACAGCCACAGCCATACCGATAAAGCCGATTCCCCCAAGCCAATGGAGCAGAGAGCGCCAGATCAGCAACCCGGGTGACGCACTGTCAAGGCCGGTCAATACCGTGGAGCCGGTTGTCGTGATGCCCGACATGGTCTCGAAGAACGCATCCGTATAGCTGATGTGCCGAATGAACACCATGGGCAAGGCTGCGAAGGCACATACCACGACCCAGCTCGCGGTTGTGAGCAGATACATGTCCCTGGACCGTATCTGCGGCGCATCAGGAAGCCCCCTGGCGATCAACGAGAGTCCCGCGCACAGGGCAATCAGGCTCGACCAGGCGAACGCTCCAAGATCGTCGTTGCGCCCATACACCAGCAAAGTCGTCATAGGTATGACCATGCTGATGGACAAGGTGATCAGGAACACGCCGATGATGAAGCCGATGAAACGCAGTGCAGGGAGTGGCATCGAAAAAAACTCATAGGTGTGATGCCGGGCAGTATCGACGGCGTAACGGCGATGTCGAGTAAAAAAACCGTAAAGGCCCAGAGCTCAATGGTAATCCCTTGGCTAGCGCGGCGCGGGAGAAAGAGACAGGCCAGCGCGCTAGCGGGAAGATCCGATCGACCTCTGAGGCCAGCTTGCCGTCAGAGACAGAACAGATCCCGCTCATTCGACGAAATCAGGAGGCTTTCACTCATGTACGAGCGCATCATGGATTTGATCACAGGCAATACGGTTTTCGGCATATCGGTGCTCAACCTGTTGCTGGCGCTAGGTGTTGCTGCAATCACATTCACGGTGTCACGGGCTGCAATCGGCTTCATGCAACGCCGGGTCAGCGCTGTTGGGAGCGTCGGCCAGGTATTGGTAAAGGTTCTGGCAGGTACCAGCAACCTCCTGTTGCTGCTGGCTTCGTTGCTGGTGGGGCTGGGGATGCTCGATTTGCCAGAACGATGGCTGACCAGGGTCAGCAGTTTGTGGTTTGTGGTCGCCGCACTGCAGATTGGCTTGTGGCTCAATCGCGCCATTGCCCTGGGGCTGGTCCATTATTTCTCGCGCCATGGCGGGCAGGGGCTCTATCAAGGCAGTGCGTTGGCGACTTTGTCGGCCTGGGGCGCGCGCGTATTGTTGTGGTCGGTAGTCGTGCTGGCAATGTTGTCCAACCTGGGCGTGAACATTACCGCCTTCGTTGCCAGCTTGGGGGTGGGCGGCATCGCTGTAGCACTGGCAGTACAGAATATTCTCGGCGATCTTTTCGCTTCGCTGTCAATCGCCGTCGATAAGCCGTTCGAGGTGGGAGACTTCATCGTGATTGGGCCATTGGCGGGGACAGTTGAGCACGTGGGGCTGAAAACGACCCGTATTCGCAGCCTGGGGGGTGAGCAGATCGTCATGGCCAATGCGAGCATGATCAGCAGCACCATACAGAACTACAAGCGTCTTCAGGAGCGGCGCATCGTCTTCGAATTCGGCCTGTCCTACGACACCCCCACTGAGGCTGTGAAAAAAGCGCCCGTCATCGTGGAAGAGATCATCAAGTCTCAGGACCAGGTACGCTTCGACCGTGCCCACCTGCGTGGCTTTGGAAAGGAGGCGTTGGAGTTCGAATGCGTTTACATCGTTCAGGATCCTGGCTACAACCTGTATATGGATATTCAGCAGGCTATCAATTTCCGGCTGCTTGAGTGTTTTTCCCGAATTGGCGCCAGGTTCGCGTTGCCGGTGCGCTCCATCAAGGTCACGGCTTTACCAGAGCAGGCCGATACGCCGGTGCAGCAGCGTGGTAGCCACGGTTATGGGCGAGGTTGATGGGCAGATTCAATGACGGTGGGGGCGGGAAACTGAGCGCGCTGACGGCGTGGGCTGCCAGGCGGGCCTACGGATGATGGCGCGCTGGCGTTGGATCGCTGTTCGAGTCACTAAGCGACTATGGTTCCGGGCGACTTTGTTTTCGCTGCTCGGCGTGGCGACAGCCTTGATTGCGGTGGTGTTGAAAGACTTCATTCCTGCGTCCTTGCCCGCTCGGATAGGCGCGGACGCTGTCGACAAGATCCTCGGCATCATTGCCTCCAGCATGTTGGCGGTCACCATCTTTTCCTTGAGTACCATGGTGGCGGCATACGGTGCGGCCAGCACGGGGGTAACGCCTCGTGCCACGACGCTGGTGATGGAGGATACGACCACGCACAATGCGCTGGCCACGTTTATCGGCTCGTTCCTGTTCAGCCTGGTCGGGCTGATTGCTTTGAGTACGGGCGTCTATGGTGATCAAGGGCGTGTCTTGCTGTTCGCGGTAACCATCGCAGTTGTCATCCTGATCGTTTATACCTTGCTGCGCTGGATCGATCACCTCTCCAGGCTCGGGCGGGTAGGTGAGACGATCGACCGCGTCGAGAGGGCTGCGATAGAGGCTATCGAGCATCGGGCCAAATGGCCTTACCTGGGGGGCTCTGCATACCCGCCAGGCATGGTTTTCCCTCCTGCTGCCCAGCGTTTGGTCAGTCATCGAACCGGTTACGTTCAGCACATTGATGTGGAGGCGTTGGCAGCCATCACCCAGCGGCACAACGTTATGATCTATATGGAGGTATTGCCTGGCACATTCGTCTACCCAGGAGCACCGCTTGCGACCGTCGTGGCGCAACCCGGCCAGGACGTACGAGGGGTGGCGGCCTTCGAGCTTGACGTACATGCAGCCATTACGGTGGGCACCCGTCGGACGTTCGAGCATGACCCGCGCTTCGGCCTGTCAGTGCTGTCCGAGATCGCTTCCAGAGCGTTGTCGCCTGCAGTCAATGACCCCGGCACTGCGATCGATGTCATCGGTCGAGGTGTCAGGTGCTTGTCGCACTGGGGGCGGCCTCAGGCGCTGGCTCCGTCTCATGGAGACTGTGCCCACGTTTATCTGCACGGTATTGTGGTCGAGGATTTGTTCGATGATTTCTTCGGGCCGATCGCTCGAGACGGGGCGGCGCTGCAGGAGGTGAATATACGACTGCTCAAGGCGTTGTTGAGCCTGGCTCAAATCAATCCACGGCTGTTTGAAGGCAGTGCGAGCAGGCATGCAGAGCGGCTGCTCTTTCTTGCCCATGCCGCGCTCGTGCTTGAGGCGGAAAAGGCGCAGTTGGTCAAACTGGCTGAGCCGTTTCATGCCAAGTGTTAGCCTTGAAATGTGTAGGCTCGACTGGACGGGTTACAGCTTTCTTCCTGATGAGAAGCTCGTCCCGCATCTGCAACACGGCTTGTGTCGAGTATTAGCCTCGGCGGCCTTCCCGTGCATCCATATTGGTGTTTAACGCACGGTGTATCTTACATGGCGCAGTCAACGTTGGCTGCGCCCGGTACTGGCAAGCTAGCTCTCCATATCCGTTTCCATCTCGGGGCAACTTTTAACCCTGTTGCATTTCAGGTCACCACCGGAAAGTCAGGCTGCCAATCACTGTACGGCGGTTCCCGTAGAATACGGTTTGCTCATAGAACCCCGGGGTGAAATAGCGCTTGTCGAACAGGTTGCTTGCGCTCAGGTCCACCGAAACCCCTTGAAGGTCCTCGCTCAGGTGCGCCAGGTCATAGCGCACGCTGGCGTCGGTGAGGGTGTAATGAGGGACTTTGACAGTGTTCTTGGCGTTGTACGAGGACCCGACATAACGCTGCCCGACACCCATGCCCAGCCCCTCCAGCGGGCCGGCCTGCACGGTGTAGTCAAGCCACAGCGAGGCGGTGTTGCGGGGCACCGAGATCGGCACGTTGCCCTCAAGGCTGTAGGCGGCGGCGCCAGTGCCCACGGGATTGGCCTTGGTCACCTCGGCGTCGACGTAGGCGTACGAAGCGATCAGGTCCAGGCCGCGGCTCAGCTCGGCCTTGCCTTCGAGTTCGATGCCACGCGAGCGCTGCTCGCCGGTCTGCACCTGAAAGCTGGGGTTGGTCGGGTCGGTGGTGGTGACATTCTTCTGGGTCAAGTCATAAGCCGAGAGGGTGATGAAGCTGTTGTAGCCAGGCGGCTCGTACTTGATACCGACTTCGTACTGCTCCCCCTCGGTGGGCTTGAAGTAGCTGCCATCCTGAGCCGTACCCGAGGTCGGCTGGAAGGAGGTGCTGTAGCTGGCGTAGGGGGTGATGCCGTTGTCGAACAGATAGGCCAGGCCCACGCGACCGGTGAACTTGTGGTCCTTCTGTACGCTGCGGGTGTCGTTCAGGTAGCTGTACTCGCGCCCCTCGACCCAGTCCTTGCGCCCGCCCAGGGTCAGGCGCCACTGGTTCAGGCTGAGCATGTCCTGGACATAAACGCCTTTTTGCGACACAACGCTCTTGCCGTCCGTCTGCAACGCGCTGTTCCAGGTCGGGCTGGCATTGTAGACCGGGTCGAAGATATCGACGGTCTGGTTGGCGGCGACGCCCCGACGCGACTCACGGCCCGAATAGTGGCCGTAGTCGAAGCCCACCAGCACATCGTGGCCAATGGCGCCGGTGTCGAAGTGGCCGCTCAGGTTATTGTCGAGCAGGAACGTATCGGTTTTCTTCGGGCGTTTCTGGTAGCCGAAGGTGTAAGTCCGGCCGTCGGCACCCAGTTGGCCGCTGTTGCGAGCACCGTTGCTGATGTAGTCGACGTCGACCTTCATGTAGCGGGCGTTCTGGGTGAATTTCCAGTCGTCATTCAGCTGGCGCTCGAAGAGGTAGCCGAGCGAGGTGTTCTCCACCTCGTTCTTGCTCACGTGCGGATCGCCCAGGTAAGTACTCGACGGGATGTGGCCGAAGGGCGTGCTGGTCAGCGTACCGTTCACCGGGAAGCTCTGTTCGGCGCCACCCTTGCGGGTCTTCAGGTAGCTGGCCAGGAGCGTAATGCTGGTGTCCTCGTCAGGCTTCCAGGTCAGCGACGGAGCGATATAGGTGCGGTCGTCCGGCGAATGATCGACCTGGGTACCGCTGTCACGCTTGAGCGCCACCAGGCGGTAGCTGAATTTGCCCTCGTCATCCAGTCGGCCACCGAGGTCCAGGGCAGTCTGCTGGCGATCGAAGCTGCCGCCCTGGACCTGGATCTCGTGAATGGGTTCGTCGGTGGGCCGCTTGCTGGTCAGGTTGACCATGCCGCCAGGCGCCATTTGGCCGTACAGCACCGACGCCGGGCCCTTGATTACATCGATGCGTTCCAGGCCGTAGGTTTCGAAGTCGGTGTCGTACTGGTTGAAGCCGCTGCGCAGGCCGTCCTTGTACACCCCGAACAGGTTGAACGAACGGAAACCGCGCATGTAGATATCCGGTGCCCCCTGCCCGCCCACGTAGTCAATCGCGCGAATGCCCGGGGTGTAGGCCACGGCGCTGTTGAAGTCCTGCACACCGCGCTTGTTCATCTCGTCGCGGGTGATCACCGAGATCGACTGCGGCACTTCACTGATGGCGGCATTGGTCTTGGTGCCGACCGAGGAGCGGTTGGCGACGATACCGTCGATGGGGCCGGTAATACTCTGTTCAGCGCGGCCGTTGATGGTCGAGACCGGAAGCGTCATACCGCCATCCACGCCCGCCTGGCGCTGCAGCGTGTAGCTGCCATTGGGCAGCGCGATCGCCGTCAAGCCCGTACCCGAAAGCAGCACGGCCAGGCCGGCGTCGACACTGTAGTCACCGCGAAGCCCTTGGCTGTGCAGGCCTGCGACCTGATCGGCGGGGTACGACAGCAGCAGGTTGCTTTCGTGGCCAAAGCGATTGAGCACATCGCGCAAGATGCCAGCGGGTATGTCGTAGCTGCGGCTGGTAGGCGCCGCACTGACGATACCGGCACCCGACAGCAAGCCGACACCAGCAAGCGAGGGGACCAGGCTGCTGGCCATGGCGAAGGTCAGCGCCCGAAGGCGAAGGGGGTGATTCATGCCGTGCTCCACAAGAATGATCGAGGTCTTTCTGGTGGAGTCTCGCGAGTGCGGCAAACAGACCACCCTTTTCGCGATTTATTTTCAAACCTGGACGTTTTTCGGCTCCAGCGTCACCCAGTAAGGGGTGAAACGGCGAACCTCGACCCCCAGCGAAACCCCGAGTGTCTGCAAGATACGGTCCGTGTCGGCCAGCGGGTAAGTGCCCGCGACGCGCACGCCGGCAAGGCTACGGGCGCAGTCCAGATGGCCACGACGATAACGCCCGAGCTCCTGGAGGAACTGCTCCAACGGCATGTCACTGGCCATCAGCATGCCGTCGGTCCAGGCCCGGTCAGCCTCGCTCAGCGCGCGCAATGGACCGACCTGGTCGCGCGTGAACAGTAGCTGTTGCCCGGCCTGCACGCTGACGCCGGCCAGCCGCTCGGGGTACAGCGTGACGACGCCATCACGGACCGCGAGTCGGCTGTAGCCCGGCTCCTGGCGCAGCAGAAAACGCCCCTGCGCAGCGTCAACCCAGCCCTGCCCGGTCTGCGCCCGGAACGGTCGTAGAGCATGATCCGCTACCACATCCACTTGAATCTCGCCGCGCAGCAGGCGCAACTGGCGCATGGTCTGGTCAAATCTGACGTCGACCGCGCTATCGGTGTTGAGCAGCAACTGGCTGCCATCGGCCAACACAACATTGCGCTGCTCGCCTACACCGCTGTGATAGTCAGCGTTCAGGTTCTGCCAGAGCGCGGTATTGCGGCCATTCCATATCAGCGTTCCGCTGGCCACCGCGAGCACCAGTACCTTGAGTGCGCTGCGCCGGTCCAGGTTGCTCGTGGGCGTGGCGGTCAGCGCGGCATGCGCGATGGGGGCATGATTGGCCAGACCCGACAGCCGCTCGGCAAACGACTCGACGCGCTGCCAGGCACGGGCGTGTTCAGGGTGCTGATGCAACCAACGCTGCCACTGCTCGACCGTACCGGCCGAGACCGACGGTGCCTGCAGTTCGATCATCCACTCCACGGCCTGCTCAGCGATGGCCGGGGCGATTCTGGCGGTCATGGCTGGCACCTGCTCATTCGGCGAAGCAACATTGCACACCGGCCTTGATGATGTAGCGCTTGACGGTGGTTACCGATACGCCGAGCCGCTCGGCAATCTCGGCATGCGACATGCCGTCAAGCTGGGACCAGAGGAAGGCCTGACGCACCGGGACTTCCAGCCCGTCCATCAGACGGTCGAGTTCCTGCAAGGTCTGCAACAGGATCGCCTGCTCTTCCAGCGAAGGCATCAATTGCTCAGGGACGCTGGCAAGCACTTCAAGGTAGGCGCGCTCCAGCTTCTGCCGGCGGAAGTGGTTGCTTAAGACGCTGCGCGCAACGGTCACCAAAACGGCGCGCGAATCGCGAATCTGTATCGGTTCATGCTTGGCCAGCAGGCGTACGAACGTGTCCTGCGTAAGGTCTGCGGCGCTGGCGCAGCAGCCCAGCTTGCGTCTCAGCCACCCTTGCAACCAACCATGGTGATTGACATATAGGGTGTGAAATTCCGTTGAGGTAGCACCGTCAGTCGTTGACATGATGAATGAGCACTAGCTTGAAAATATAATTATTATCATAGGCAACTGATAATTTCTACTGATTGGCTGGCTTCTCCCTTCCACGGCGGCGATGCCAGAAGCCTGATGGCAGCATCAGTTATGACATGTAAAGTCAAGCTCATAGGCTTGGGGGTAAGTCTTTAATTTGTAGAGGGATGTCGGCTTACAGATCAAATTAATGAGAGCTGAGATGTGAGAACTATTTGTAAATAGATTGTGTGGATAATTAACCACCCTGTAACGGCAGTGATATTTCAGTAGGAAGATAATCTGCAGCAGAGAGTCTTCGTGTCAGTGACTTGAGTCGAGGAATGGACGCTTGTCCATCCTCAGGCTAATACTTAGTTATCTGCCTGAAGAGGTGCAGAGCATGCAAACAGATTTGTTATTGTTTGTCGCAATGCCAATAAAGAGTGGGCAAGCTCTTTCAGCAGTTTGGCGTTATATTGCAACTATTGCGGTCGGCTTCGATATTTATGACAATTAAGAAAAATAAGACTGGTTCCAACCTATCCGACCAAAGCTCTTGCAGAGGCTGCACGCGCAAAGCTGAGCAGAGAGAGCTTTAGTCCTGAAGAACGATCCCCACTTTGCGTACAGGATCTTCGATGTTGTAGTGAGGTCGTTTAATATCCAGTCCCGGCTATCAATGGTACCGCGAGCTCTTTGGCCTTAGGGGTTATGATAAGAACGGTGGTATGGGTGTCTGCGCGATTTCGATTGCTCGCATGTCGGGTAGCCCCGAACCATTACTGGTTCGGGGCCCCCTAAGAACCGTACGTGCGACTTTCACCGCATACGGCTCAAGCCTTTACTAAACCCGCTTCGTGGGCCGGTTTGCAGACGGTAATACCGAGGTTGTGGACTTGATCGTGACACTCGGGATGCAAGAGCACACGATTACTCGTGCTTTTCCTACCGCCCTGTGAGCGTGGAAGGAGGTAGTGATCCTGCCATCCTGACTCCCGTGTGATGGGATGGCGGCAGTGAGCGCATTGCCCGCGTTGTTGCTGGTAGAGCCGAAAGACTTCGCGGCGGTACTGCAATGAATTCATCATTCTCCGCGTACGAAGCATTTCACTTTCCCGCTCCCATGCAGGATCGAAAGGGTTGTACTCCCCCTTGATCTTTGCATGTCGCTGGATGGGTGTGGCTGACAGCGGCTCCAGCCTCATGTGTTCCGTACGGCCGGATGCTGCATCTCGTTGCTCATAGGCGAACTCCCAGCGTCGGGCACCCAGGGTATGGAAGTATCGCTCCCGCACCCATCGAGCGCCTTTCTTCTGGTGACGCCGCCTTGCCCAGCGCCACAGCAGGTACCAGATCTTTGCGTCCAGGCGATGGAAAGTCGCTTTGGCCACGACAGGCTGGTGATATTTCGCCCATCCTCTCAACACTGGTCTTAGCCGGTGGATCAAACGATCCTGGCTGTCTCCATGGTGACCTTGGATGATTTCCCGAACCTTGCTGTAGAACGCTCGCACGTTCTTCTGGCTCGGCTTAATCAGGAGCTTCTCGCCATATTTGCGGAAATTCCATCCAAGGAAATCGAAACCCTGGTCTATCGATACGATGCGGGTCTTTTCTGGAGCCAGCTCCAGTCCCCGAAGGGCCAGGAACTGCTCGACCCAGGGACGGACTTCTTCCACCAGTACATCGGGGGACTCCGCCGTGATGACAAAGTCATCGGCGTACCGAACCACGTTGACCTTCAGACTGCGGGCTCGCGTGATGCCTAGATGTTTCCCGAGCTGCGACTCCAACCCGTCCAGGGTTAGATTGGCCAGTGTCGGGGAGATGACTCCTCCTTGCGGCGTCCCTTCCTCTGTTGCTTGGAACGTCCCTTTGTGTACGATCCCCGCGCGCAACCACGTCTTTAACACGTCCTTGTCCATGGGTACATGACGCAGTAACCATGCGTGGTTGATATGATCGAAACAGCCCCTGATATCCGCTTCCAGGACCCAGCGCGACGACCGCTTTCGGCACAGGCAACCGTAGAGTTGTCCCATTGCATCGGCAGTCGATCGTTCCGGTCTGAACCCATAGCTGTTGGGATCACCAACAGTTTCTGCCACGGGTGACAGAGCCATCAGGTAGAGCGCTTGCATGGCACGATCTCGCATCGTTGGGATTCCCAGCGGGCGTTGTGTGCCATTGGCTTTGGGGATGAACACCCGCCGAAGCGGTGATGCCCGATATCCCCGACGCTCCAGATCATGCGCGGCATTCCACTTCGATTGCGGCGTGGTCCAGCGCTTGCTGCCATCCACACCTGCAGTCTTGTTACCTCGATTTTCTGTCACTCGACGCACGGCCAGAAGTCTGGCTGAGGTCGAACGTGTCAGCATCCGTTGGAGGGCTTTTACCTTCCGCCAGTTGCCATTCTTGCAAGCCTTCGCAATCCGAATCTGCATCGCCCGCACCGTCCGCTGCACACGGCACCAGTCGATCTGGTGCCAGTTTTGCGGTCGGTGGGAAAGCGCAGACGTCGGTTGTTCCCGATGCTCTACCATGCTGCCTTCCTCTCCGAGGATTAGGGCTTATCTCAGCCTTCATGCGATGAAAGACCAGGTGGAAGTGGGCTCGCTTTCGCGCCGGGTGATGTTCCAACCCGTATCCCGGCGATTACAGCCGGGCCTTCGCTTTCTCCACCATCCCATACCCGCACCGCCAACAGCGCTCCTTACGGTTTGCCTGCCCGGAGGGCAGCGATACGGGCTTACCACGTTCCTTGACCATCACACGACTGGGTTAGGGCCTGTCTATCCGCCGGTGGCCACCTTGACGACGTGCCCCCACTATAAACAGGGGCATCCGGCCACATACCGTTTGGTCAGTGCCTATCAGCTGCTTTGGCACCTCAAAATTAACGACGTTTATCAACAGTTCACTTGCGTTGCCCATGCCAGCCAGCCTAGCGCCTCCCCCCGATTCAGCTTCGAGGATCGCCACCATTGCCTCACAGCCATGGCGGACACCTTGCGGTGGGCTACATTCCGGAAGAGCTTCAGACAAATCCGTTACCAGAAATGCCAGTCTTCTTGGGCTACTGCTGGTCGTACAGCAGGTCAATCTCCACCCGAGATAACGACCTTCGGGTGTTTGACAATGAGGGTCAAAGCTCCTAGCTTATCTTCTCGTAAAATCTACTAAAGTATTGATATATAACGATAAATAAGCGACTACGTGTCGCGCTCAAAGATATTTTTTGAACGTTGTAGCGGTAATCGCAACCATGAAACCAAGTACTACGGCACATGGGAGCAGGACCCAATTGGGATTCAGCGAGCAAGGGAGCGATAGATAGATCACCCAAGGGCAAAGCATCAGTGGCAACAATGTTCGCTTGGCTCGGTGATAGACAAAGCTGCTCTCCCGGTCTGCCCCGAATTTGCGGAGGTCGCGTCGCATCAACCCGTCGATCATTCCGGTGAGCACCGCAAGCAAGAACAGAGGCGTGGCCAAAGTGAGGACGGTCAGGCGCACCACGAACGTGAATACTGTGAACAGGGCCGCCAGCAGGTACTCTTGGCCAGCGACGTACGCTTGAGCGGCCTGTCCTTGCAATGACGCCTCGCGACTGAGCAGTTTCAGCTGGATGTCAGATTGTGCCCAGCCGGAGCGAACCACAATCCATTCGTTGAGGCGCTCAAGGATTTTCGCCGTCGCATGCGCCGGCTCTAGTACCAACAACGAGCTTTTGAAGTGGTTGCTGAGCCAGCCGAGTTCACTTACCCACATCGCATGGCTGTGATGCCAGCCTTGCTCTGGCCAGAACCACAGCATGCCCGCGAACTCCAAAATGATGGAGAACACCAAGGAGGCGAACAGCAGGCCGAGCAATCTCAGGCACAGCTCAAGCGTACCGAAGATCAGCCCTCGTCGTTGTTGTGTCTGAGGCGGATTGGTTGGGGCAGTAGACATAAGGCTCCCGGGTGTTCGCGGGCTGTCAGGGGATCACGGGGCGTGTTTACGCCCAGGTGGTGGCATCTCGGGATCGAAGTCGACCGTCGGGGCACCGCCGGCACTGCTCCACCAACTTCCCGCATTGGCGTTGTAGGACTCACGCATGCGCCCAGCCAGGGCCTGCAGATCGGCCGGCATCGCATCGTCGCTGGCTGGTTTGGGCAGCGGCATTCGCACTTTCCAAAGTTGTCCACCTTCCTGGAACGAAAACATCTGGCCCTTGGGCAGGGCAATGATGTGCGCAGGTTCGATCAGTGGCACGGCGTTGGTGGTGACGCGATCCTGTGAGGACGAGGTGAAGTCGGTACGGGCATCCGGATCGGCCGTGTCCGTCGCGCCAGAGACCAAGGTACGGGTCTGCACGTTGACCTTGGGCAGTTGATTGGTCAGCAACTCGGCGGTCGCGGTTTCCCGTACGCGTAGCATCTGCAGGGTGTTGAAGTTGCCGATGACCTGGCCGGCTTTGGCCCGGCTGCCGATGCGTGCCTCGATATCGCTCAGGGTCTGCGTGTAGGCGGTAACCTGGATACCGGCACCGCCGCCCTTGTTGATCAATGGAATGAATTCATCGCCCATCAACTCGTTGAATTCGTCGGCGTGCAGGTTGATGGGTACCTTGTCGGCCGCGCTGGAGGAGCCCGGCAGGCCATGGTCGATACCGTGCTTGTAGATGTGCCCGGCCACGGAGACGAGGTCGGCAAACATCGAGTTGCCGACTGCGGCGGCGACCTCGGCATCGGACAGTGCATCCAGACCGACATAGACGATGCCGCGTTTGCGGATGACCTGCAGCCAGTCGAAGATTGGCCGTGGATCGTCCAGGTCGGCATAGTTGGGGGCCAGCAACTGGGCCGTCTTGCCACTGGTGAGCTTTTCTAGCAATGGCAGCAGTGAGGCGACGATCTTGTCGAAGTAGGTGCGGTCGTAGCGCACCGCCGAGCGCAGGCCGTCCATCACCGGGTCGAAGAGGCGCTTGGCGGTCAGGTACTGCTCGATGGCGACCACGCGTTTCTCGCGGCCGATCATGTGCCGCGGCACGTTCTTCTCGTTGAGGCGAGCCTCGAGATCCACGATGGTCTCCCACGCTTGCGGATCATGGCGGGCGAAGAAGTGCTGGGCGTATTCGATGAACAGCGCGTCGATGTTCACCACATGGCGCTGGATCTGCAGGTAGTCGGGGCGCCGGCCGAGCTCGATCAGGGCCCGGGCGATGATGTTGACGAAGCGCCAGGCGAACTCGCGAAACGCTGCCGAGTTGCCTTCACCGCTCAGCTGGCCAGCGATGCGGGTGGCGACTTCCGAGATGCGACCAAAGCGGCCGATGGCGTTGTAGCGGGCGGAGATCTCCGGCCAACCCAGGTGGAAGACGTAGAACTCGTGTTCGCGGCCGACGCGTCGTGCCTCCACGTACATGCGTTTGAGCAGGTCGGCATCACCTTTGGGGTCAAAGACGATCACCACTTCCTGGCTCGGCCGGTGAATGTCCTGGGTGATGTAGACCTCGGCCAGGCGCGTCTTGCCGACCCGAGTAGTGCCCAGGACCAGGGTATGGCCCACGCGCTCGCCGAGTGGCAAGGAGGCTTCCTGCTCGTTGGGCTCGACGCCATGCAGCAGCGGTGAGCCGCCCACTGGCGGCAGCGGTCGTACGGGGTTGAGCGGGCTGTCCCAGGCGGTCACTCGGGGCAGGAGAGAGAGCCCTAGCGGGGCTTTTTCCAGCAGGTGCTCCAGGCGCCGGGACCATTGGTAGGCCGCTGACTGATTAACATAGCGGGCGAGCGCGGGATCTTGTGCTTCGAGCAAACGCTGGGTGTGAAGGCGGCTCCAGCGAAAGCCTCGCCCCATGAACAGGTGCTTGCTGCTAACCGGGATTTGTCGGCTGGTCAGCGAGTAGCGGGGCAGGCGGCGGATGTTGCGCCGATAGCGCAGGACAATGCGGGCCTCATTGAGGCGCTTGAGACCGAAGGCGGTATAGGCCAGGGCCATGCCGGCACCGATCTCCGGTGACAGCGCTACCGCCCAGGGCGAATGCAGGCATAGCGCGCTGGCACCGGCGCAGATGCCGACGGTGTACAACTCCACCGCGGGGCGTAGCAGGGACTCCATCGCGTGATCACCCATGACAGTACCTCACTGCTCGAGGCCGGTCGGTGTGATCAGTACGGGGTAGTGCTTCAGCTCCAGCCGCTCGGCGATGTCGTCGCCACTGACCGGCCAGATGGCCAAGCCAGGCGCGACCGCCTGGATGCGCTGCAGCGCCGCAGCATCGGCAACCTCAACAGCCAGGCCGTTGGCGCCCAACCGATTCAGCGCTGGCGCGTGCTGTGCCAGCCACGCCAATGAGGCGGCATCCGCCCCAACCAGGAACAGCGGGACCATGCCTGGCAGGTCCAGTACTTTGCGCGGCACCTCACCCGGCGTGAGGCGGGCGCTGTGCACCGGCAGCACCCAGTTCAAAGTGCGTGGGTCGCGTCGTTCGGCCGGCGCGGTCGACTCGACGGCCATGGCGGGGGGCATTGTCAAAAGCGATGCCCCGGCAGCCAACGACCACGCGAGCCAGCTGATCAGTGCGCTCCAACGAACATCAATCATGAGCGTGGCCCTCCACGGCTGGGCATGGCGGCTTCAAGGCGCTGCCAGTGCTGGCTGAACTGCATACGGTAGCGCGCCGCCGGGGCTCCACCCGCAGGCCGGTGGTAGCGGCCGGCGGCGATGACCCAGTCACCGACGTCGGCGTAGTGCTCGCGCAACAGGTCGGCGGTGACAGCGAGGTTGCTACGCGGATCGAGGGCATCGCAGGCGGTGGGGTAGCGCTCGGGGTGGTAACCCAGGTTGGTTTGCCCCAGGCCGACATCGATGCGCTTGGGATCATGCTGGGTGAGCGCAACGGTGAGTGCAGTACAGGCCTGGTCACGGGTGGCGAAACGCTGCGGCGTGCCGGCCACATTCAAGGTCCACGGCCAGGGGATGAGCTGCCCGCGCAGAGAGGTACCGCTCTCCTGCTGGGCAATGACGAACAGCACCGAGGCCGGGATGCCGGCCTGGGCGGCAGCCAGCTGGTACGCCGGCGGGGGCAGGCCGCCAGCTTGGGCGGCAGTCGCCCCCATCAGGGCCAGGGCGAGTATCAGTCGAGGCGCTGCCATTTCCCTTCCACCTGTTGAAAGCGTGCGGGCAGGGGGCGGCTGGCGCCGAGGGCGAACCAGCGGCCGCGGTCGTGATTGAGGGTGACTTGGCCGCTGTTGACCTGGACCGGGGTAATGCCCACTTTGCGCGCCCATTGCTGAATGCGCGCATCGTCGCCTTGGCTGCCCACCAGATAGACGTCCAGGCGGGCGCTTGTGCTGAGCCATCGGCGGAGGCTGGCCTCACAGGTCGAACACGGGTCTTCCACAAACACGGCATAGCGCGGGTTGCTCGACAGGGTTACGGCATCACTCATCCCCTGCACCGGCACTAGCCCCGGGAACAGCCGCGTCCAAGCCGCGGTATAGGCTTTTTGATAGGCCAGCTCGCGCTCGGCGCGCTTGGCTTCGAGTCGCACCTGCAGCTCGGCGTAGCGCTGACGCTCCTGGTCCGAGTCGGCTTCCACGCCCAAGGTGGTCAGTGGGTCGAGTTGCGGTGACCAATACTGGCGGGGGCCGCTCTGCAGGCGCTCGAACTTGGCCCATTCGTCATCGGTCAGCCCCCAGGCCTTGGCCTGTGCAGCAGATCGCGCTTGCTGCAACTGGACCTGCTCGCTGGACTGCTTCTGCGTTTCAACCGTGGCGGGTGCGCTCCATCCCGATCCCGGTAACAGGTAGATGGGGAATAGGAGCAGCGAGAGAGTCATGAACCGCACCATATGAACCTCTTCACGGCAAGGGCAGCGAACGTTCGCCGAGGCCAGGCACCTGGAATACGGCCTGATTCCGGCGAATGGTCTTGAGCTGCCAGCCGTTCAATCTGTCACCGGGCTGCAGCAAGTGGACGGTCGACAGGGCATGCATGCCGGCCGGTTGAGCCGAGACAAACCTAACCTCGCCACGGGTCTCGACACCCAGCAAGGTGAATGGCGGCGTCGGGGTTTGGGTTTTGGCGGCCGGTTTGGCAGGGGCTGCAGGCTGGGGTTGTGCGGATGGCGCAACCGGTCGTGCCACAAGGGCGTGGACGGCGATTTCGGCGTTGCCCATTCTCTGTTCCAGCGCGGCCAGGTCGGCCTTGGTCGGACCTACAGGCACCGCTTCAATGGACTTGAGCGAAGCGCTCACCTCATCCAGCTGTTTGCTCAATGCCACGAAGCTCGCCGCCTGCTGACGCTGGTGCTCGCCCAGCGCTTTGACTTGCGGTGGAAGTGCCGCGACGGTGGCGCCGAGTGCATCGAGGTCCCGCCGCAGCGCCGGGGCTGGATCGGCTGGCGCATTATCAGCTGCGACCAGGAGCGCGGTGAGTTGTTGCTGGTGGTTGTAGGCGACGGCGGCCAGCACGGCGGCGCCGAGGCACAGCGCCCCGAGCACCAGGGCCTGAAAGTGATGGACCTTCATGGCGTGATCTCCAGAGGCGGGTGAGGTGGGGCGGGCACCGGTGCGCGAAGGGCGTAGCACACGCTGCGTTCGACCGGGTCGATAATGAGCCGCCAGGCCGGGCCGCCAAGGATGGTCAACGCGTCAAGCAGCGCCATCGGCCCGAGTTGGTGCTGTACCGCCGGCAGGGGACGGCTGAACAAGGTGGTGACCTCGGCGCGATTGGCGCAGAGCGAGTAGCCCGATCGCTGCAGCACGTGACGCAGGGCATCACCGACCGTCGCGTGCAGCTTCGGTGAGATTTGCACGGTGATGAGTTGGAACAACGGCTGACGCTGCTCCAGCGTCGGTCGCGTGCTGACCAGGGTGTAGCGGTCCTGGCGGACCCACGCTGGTGACGCTGACAACGGCTTGGATTGAGAGGCCGGAGCTGGTACGGCTTTGGCTGGTGCCATCGGTGGGGTGATGGCAGGCGACGTGCTGCAGCCCGCCAGCGCGAGCATCAGGATAAGGCAAGGGAATGCGGGCGTGTGCATGAGCAGGTCTCGACAGTAGGTGCCGACACCTTGGCAACGCGCGCGAGGTGTACCCACTGAAAAACCGAAATTGGCCGGCCGGTTTATCGGGCCCAACACATAAAAAAGGCGCCCTGCAGGACGCCTTGGGTCAATCGTCAGTGAACACCGGCAGTCCTGCCAGCGGGGCTGCATCGGGATCAAACACTAGGAAACGCGTGTCGGCCTGGCCGGCCAGCAGCAACAGGGTCATCAACACAGGCGGTACGTGCTCGTCCAGCAGGCGAATGCAGACCTCCGCCGCTGAGCAACCGAGGCCCTCCACTTGGGCGCTGCGGTGCCAGGGTGTCGAGTACAGCTTGCAGCCGACGGAACGGTTACTGACCAACCGGAAGCATTCAAAGAAGCCGGCCGGTCGTTCGCCACGGGCAAGCTGCTCAAGGTAGGCGTACTCATCGGCCGGTAGGTGGGATGAGCTGATCTCCCAGCTGCGGCTGTAATGGCCGGTGGCAAAGGACAGCTGCTGCATGAGTTGGTCCGCTGCTTCTTGGCTGGGAAGATCGCCGAGGTGTACCGAGCCAGTCAGCCGCTCAGCGGTGACCTGGTACAGCACGGTGGTGACCACACCATCCGCGGGCAACTGCATGCGAAGGAAGCCAGAGACATCGTGGCCTTCCGTGATGACGGCGCAGTCGTCATCGAATACGCACGCCTGGCAGTTGATGTGATCGTCGTCCAATTCCAGCTGGGCGGTGTGCAGAGGACGGTAGCAGGGTGGGCACTGATCGTCGTAGTGGATCTGGACCACGCGTTCGCAGGCGAACGCATGGAGGCCGCGGGCAAACGGGCTGGGGGTTGAAGTGAGCATAGTGGCGCTCCAATTAACACAGAACGCCACCCCATGCAGGCGGTGGCGAGAGAGAGGGTTAGATCCAGCCATATTCGGCCAGGGACAGGGGCTGACCTTCACCGACGATGATGTGGTCCAGAACGCGGACCTCGACCAGCGCCAAGACTTCGGTCAGGCGGGTTGTCAGCACGCGGTCGGCATCGCTGGGCTCAGGGCACCCGGAGGGGTGGTTGTGGCTGAGGATGACCGCCGCGGCGTTGTGTGCCAGTGCCTTGACCACCACTTCACGGGGGTAGACCGAGGCACCGTCGATGCTGCCGAAAAACAACACCTCGAAGTCCAGCACGCGGTGGCGTGAGTCGAGGTACAGCAGGGCAAACACCTCGTGGTGATAGTGCGCCAGGCGCAGCTTCAGGTAGGACGCGGCGTCGGCGGGTGTGATCAGCACTTCGCCGCGCTGAAAGTAGCGTTGGTCCAGCAACTGCAGGGCTTCGCTGATCAACGCATCTTCGTGGGCGCGCTGGGTCTGGACGGGGTCGAGGGGCTCGACCAGGGTCAATGGCGTTTTCATGAGCAGAACCTCGTGTGCAGGGGCGCTCCGGGAGGAGTCCCCTGTGGTTAGGGTCAGGCGGTCACAGGCGGGTGAAACGATGCCGGGTGCCGTGCAACGGGGAATGACAGGCTTCGCAGGGGCGAGTGGGGAAGGGGTCGATGCCGACACCGGTTTCCGGATCGAAATCAGCGCTGAGTGGCAGTAACTCCTGCAGCTCCCTACGCATCTGCGTGATTCGCTGGTCGACTTCGGCCTCGCTGTAGTACAGCGACAAGCTGCTGAAGTCGTCGTAGACGACGGCGTGTAGGCAATCTTCACAGAGCCAGTAACTCTCCATGGCAACCTCCAGGGATGAGAAAAGGCGCTCATGCGAGCGCCTCTGTGGTGGAGCATCCGTCTCAAGCAGGTTGCGTGGCCTGGTCCTGAGCCTGATCGGCACTGTGTGAAGGATTCGGCGCATGCTCTTCTGCCGCTTCGGACGGCAGTTCAGCCGAGGAAGCATCCTGCCGAGCGGGCGCTTTGTAGGTGAGCTGACCGTTGACCTTGATCCACTCGATGAAGATCAGCCTGCCTTTGAGGCTGGCACCGGGTTGGCCTTTGCGATCGCCTTTTTCGTAGGTGAAGGCGTCGACCCAGAGGTCGCCAATGCGAAACGCGATCAGCACCTTGCGTTCGGCACGGACATCCTCGAGGTGTTCGCGGATCAGCCGTTCGGCTTCACCGCCAGCGACCTTGCAGTCGAAGCGGGTGTACTCGACGTCATCCGACGCACCGTGCAAGGCGGCGATGTCGCAGGCCATAAAGGGCTGTCCACGCCGTACCGGCACTTCGCGCACGCGGTTCAAGTAACCAATGCCTTGGGTGTGCAGGTTGAAGTAGGTGGCGGGGGCAGCAGTGTTTGCTGTGGTCATGGTGAATCTCCTGTTTGCGAGAAACGCGGATATTCACCGGCCCTGGCGGGGGTGAGTCCGCAAGGGAAGGTCAGGTGCAACAGCAGTGGTGTAAGAGCGCTCATCATCGCGGGGAGCGACGACCGTGCGAGCCACCGAACGCTAGTCGCACTTTGGGAGGAACCACTCTGGGGAGAGCGTAGCCTTGCAGGTCCCGGCTACCTGGTGCTGTCATCGACAGCGTGGTGCAGTTCATCTATAGAACGGTGCGTAGCGCCCGTCAACAGCGGTTTTGAAGGGGTTAAGAGGTGTGGACGTGGGTGGTGCACAGTGGACACAAACGTGCGAAAAAATAGCCCAACGGTCGTCGGGCTAGGAACAGCAGGGCCACCCTTGATCCGGTCCATTGACAGCGAAGTCGTCGCTCCACTTCCGCTGTCGCTTCCCCCTGATCAACCGACCCTTGTCGTGGCCTGGGTCGGGATAACTGGCACGCATCCGCGCACAAACGGCGCCCGTTTTTTCGCCGGCGGGCACCGGCACTGAGCATCGTCGCCGAGGCGGATGACCCCTACAGCCTGCAACAGGTCGCACGGGGCATCCGTCTCGGGAACCTTAGACATCCGGAACAGCGATACAGCACGGTGAAAGAGGCTCCGAACTCAACGAGTCTGGCCGAGCTGCCCGGAGCGAATCGGCCTGGGGTCGCCAAACGGCGAATGGCCTGTTCACTACATCAGTGACGGCCCCTAGCGTCAAGCATTCAGGAACGCTTCGGCTTGGCGGGCGCCGCGCTGGCCTTCACTGGCTTAGTGCCCTTGCAGTCCGGGTAGCGCACACAGGACCAGAAGTTGCCGGTGCGGCCTTTGCGCTGGCGCATGGGGCTTCGGCACACAGGGCAGGCTGGACCTTTCGAACGGGGTAGCTGCAGGTTCAACGAGGCCTGGCTGCGTACCACCTGGGTGAGCCAGGTCGACTGCTTGGCGAGAAACGCCTCGACACTCAGTTGCCCGGTCTCGATCCGTGCCAGTGCCTGTTCCCACACCGCGGTCATCACTGGATCAGCCACCTCACGCGGAACGGCCTCGATCAACGTGTGGGCGGCAGCAGACGCCGCCAGGCTGCGCTTTTTCTTGGTCAGGTAGCGGTGATCGATCAGGCCTTGGATGATCGCGGCGCGAGTGGCCTCGGTGCCGATGCCAATGCTGTCTTTCAAGGTTTGTTTCAGGCGCGCGTCGACCACCTGGTTGGCGATGGTTTTCATCGCCTTGACCAGTGTGCCTTCGGTGTAGGGTTTGGGCGGCTGGGTGCGCTGCGTGTTGACCTTGGCGTCGCGCACACCAACCGACGCACCTTCCTGCAAGGTGGGGAGCCGCTGCGTTTGCTCGGTCGGCTCAGTGGCATCGGTTTCGTCGATAACGGCCTTCCAGCCACGTATCTGGATCTGCTTGCCGCGAGCCAGCAACTGATCGGCCTGGCTGCGCAGCTGCACCTGGGTTTTCAGGTATTCGTGGTGGGGCAGAAACTGCGCCAGGTAGCGAGCGCGGATCAGGGTGTACACGGCGCGCTCGCGCTCGGACAACTGATCCAGCGGGATCACCACGGCGGTGGGGATGATGCCGTGGTGGGCGGTGACCTTGCTGCCGTTCCAGGCGCGGGAGCGTCGTGTCGGATCAAGCTCCTTGAAGCGCTGGCCAAGCGCCGGATCGGCCGCTGCCAAGGCATGCAGCACGCGCGGCACTTCGTCCAGCATGCTCTCTGGCAGGTAGCCACAGTCGCTGCGGGGGTAGGTGGTGGCCTTGTGGGTTTCGTACAGTGCCTGCGCCACACTGAGGGTTTCCTGCGCGCCCAGGCCGAGTTTGGCCGAGCAGACCTCCTGCAGCGTGCCCAGGTCGAACGGCAAGGGCGGCCCCTCCGTCACGTGTTCAACGTCGACCCGCTCGACTTGTACTGAACGCGCAGTTGCCAGGCGCCGGGCAGCTTGCTCGGCCGCCACCTGATCAACGCAGCGACCGGTATCATCGCAGTGTGCAGCGGATGGCTGCCAGCGTGCCTCAAACTCAGCCCCGTCATCCTGCAGCACAACGTCTACGGTCCAGTACGGCCGGGCGGCAAAGCTGGCGATAGCGCGGTCACGTTCAACCACCAGGCGCAGGGTCGGTGTCTGTACGCGACCTACAGGCAGCGTGCCGTCGAAGCCGGCGCGGCGACCGAGCAGGGTGAACAATCGGCTGAGGTTGATGCCAACCAGCCAATCGGCCCGCGACCGGGCGAGGGCACAGTGGTACAGCGGCAGGGTTTGCTCGCCCGGCCGCAACGTCGCCAGCGCCCGGCGAATCGAGGCGTCGTCGAGGGCGGACAGCCATAGGCGCAGGACAGGCCCGTGGTACTGGCAGCGTTCGAGAATCTCCCGAGCAATCATCTCGCCCTCGCGGTCGGCATCGGTGGCAATCACCACCTCGGCGCAGGCCTGCAGCAGCCGGCTGATGGCCTTCAACTGCGCGGCGACCTTGGGCTTCACCACCAGTTGCCAGTGCTGCGGGATGATCGGCAGGTGCTCCAGCGACCAGCGCTTGAACTGCTGGCCATAGGTTTCCGGTGGTGCGGTCTCCAGCAGGTGACCTACGCACCAGGTCACGGTTACTCCCGTGCCCTGCAGGCAGCCATCGCCGCGACGATGAGCCTGCAGTACCCGGGCGATGTCGCGGGCTTGAGACGGTTTTTCGCAGATGTAGAGGCGCATAGCGTGGCCCTCTCGGTCAGGTACCGACAGGGTGGTCGCGTGGCAGGGGAGCGCTAGAGAAAACCTGAACTGGCCGAGATCATATCGGCGTGGCTGCATGCAGCGAAGGCCTTACCGTTGCGCGAGGTGTGCGGTCACAGTCTGCAGAAGGTCCAGGGCAAACTGCTTGTCCGTCTCGCCGAGGTCCTTGATCAGTGAGGCAATCTTCTGCCCCTGATCCTGTGGCCGAGGACTGATGGCCAGCAGCAGCTCATCGGCCGGACAGCCATACATATCCGCCAACTGCAGCAACTTGGGCACGGTCAGCTCGACTTTGCCGCGCTCCATGCGCGACACCGCTTCGGTGCCGATCTCCAGGCGCTCACCGACTTGCGCCTGGGTAAAGCCCTGCGCGCGGCGGTACTTGGCCAACTGGCGGCCGATGTGTTGTGGGCTAGGCTCTTTGACTGGCAACGGGGTGGCTCTCCAATTCAACCCGTATGGTTGACCAGCCACCCAAGGATATTAACGCCCTAAAAGGTTGAATATCAACCTAACGGGGCGTATCACCCAATGAGAGTACGGTGACCTGATCGTCACACGGAGATAGCGGATTGGACGAACTTGAGCAGCATGAAGCGGATGCGTTAGCGATCAAGGCCTGCGAGTTGTTCATGGCCACCCACCAGGAGCCTAACAATCAGGCCGCACGTGCCAGGTTGATCGCTTGGGTCAAGGAGGCGCCGGCGCACTGGCGGGCGTTCCTTGCCCTGGACCAGTACCTGGAGGAAGTCAAAGGGTTGATCGAGGGGGACCTAAGCGGCGTCGCCCGCCGTGTGGGGCCCCGCGACTGAGCGGTATCGCGCTGAAGGGCACGGTTCCACTGACGTCCACTCGCTCAGGTGGCCTTGCGGGTAGTTTTCTTGCCGGCCGGCTTGCGGCTGCTGCCACCATTATCACTGGCCTTCTCGCGCATGGACACGCTGGCCAGGCGGTGGGGCAGGATGCCGATGTGCCGCGCCTCTACCTTGAACGTCACCCGGGCATTGTCCTCGCTGTCTTCCCACTCATCCTTGACGGTCCGGCCCATGACCAGGACACGCATGCCTTTCTGGTACAGCGTGCTCCAGTGCTCGGCATCGCGGTGCCAGAGCTCGACCGGGGCCCAGTAGCCGCCGCGGTCTTCGTAGCCGCCCTCGCGCGGTACTGGGTTGTCGAAATAGACATTCAACCGCAGCAGCCGCTTCGGCTCGTCCGGGTTGTTGTTGAATTCCTGAAACTCAGGCGGACTGCCGATGTTGCCTTCGCCAACAAAGAACGTGCTCATGGGTGATTCTCCTCGGTGGTGGTATCGAAAAGGACGTCATCGGCATACGCGAGTTTGAGGGCGCCGGTGAGTACCTGGCGATAGAGCGAGTTCAGGCTGCTCATCTGCAGGTTGAGGACGATCCGGTTGGCTTCCAGCTGGTACAGCGCCTGGCGCAGTTCTGGCTGCAGCAGCGGATGTGCCATCGCCTGCTGCCAGACCTCCACGCCCATGCGCTTGAAGTCCGGGCTGCGCCAGCGTAGGAAGCAGGCGCCCTGGGAGCTGTGCTGGACGCTCAGTCGCAACTCGAGCAACGAGAAGGGTGGCTGCGCCATGATCGCCAGCATCGCGGCCATCAGCGTCTCGAGTTCGCCTCGCAGCTGTTTGATTGTCTCGGCGAACTGGGCCAGCTCCCCCTTACCCTTAAAAGGCTTTAAAAGGCCTTTTAGAGAGGCACTGTGTTCAAACTCGCGATAGGCCTCCGATGACAAACTGCGGGCGACTGCTTCGGCCAAGGTCACGCTTCACCGCCTTCGGCGGGGTCGCCGGGCGAAGACTCCACGTCGTCATCAAGCTGATCGGTCTCAGGGGGCAGTGCGGGCTTGGCGGTGCGCACGATGGGCGGCGCAAATTGCGAGCGCCGCGTGCCTTCGAGAATGTCCTGGGGTGGGGTGCCGAACTTGTCGATGGCTTCGCGGGCGCGGGCGTTGTTGGCGGCCATATCATCCCGGCTGACCCCGGCCAGTCGGTACAACTGCGCCATGCTGAACAGACTGCGTAGCAGGTGGGCGCCGCGATCGATCCAGTGTTCCATGTCGACCCGGCCGATCAGCGCGGTGTGGTGGGCCAGCAGCACGCGACGTACCAGGGTGTCGTAGTCGGTCAGCAAGTAGACGGCGAGAAACCCCAACTGGCTGCCGATGAACAGGGGCAGGGTGACAGGGTGAATGTTCAGGTTGTCGCCGATGCTGACCTGGGTGGGCAGGTCACGCTCGACCAGTTTGACCTGTTCGGTCAACGCTAGCAGCTCGGCCTTGGCCTGCAGTACCTTGTCTTCGAGTTGCAGCATGAACCAGTCGGCGAAGGGGTCGTCCTGGCTGCTCGCCTGCTTGAGCAGATTGGTGACACTGATGTAACCCGCCATGCCCATGATGGCGAACACCCCTTCTTGTCCCGCACGGCCCTGCCATAGGCGCGCAGCGTGATGGGTGTGCAGGGTGAGGGTGATACTGCTGCGCAGTGAACCCAAGTTGAGCTGATAGTGGTCGACCATCGCCAGATCCTCGCCGTTGGAATGCCGTCGACGATCTGCGTTCTCGGGCGACCTGGCAGTGATCAATGTGAAGGCGATGGGCTCACATTGCTTGGGATCTCAACGGTCTTGGCATTGATGCCACTGTGATCAAATCCACTGAGCGCCAACGCAGCTAATTGCTTCATTCTGGCATTGGTCAAAGCTGCGACCTTACAGCCATCACGCAGATCACACTCCTTGAATGATCATGTCTGACTAGAACACGTCACTGGAGTGATGCCACTGTGATCAAATCCATTGCGGTCCGCTGAACGTTGGAGACTTGGAATACTCAGTGCGCTGTTAGGTTGCCCCGTTGACGACACCGCAGCGAAGCTTGAGCTGCTCCAGGTACGCCTTGGCCAGCGGCGAGGCCACCCGGCTTCCGGATTCCCGTGAGCGCTCATCAGCCGGCTCAGGCGGGCGAGTGCGCTTGCGCGGTGCTGGTGGTACATCGCTTCGTGCGGCCCAAAGCGTGAATTCGCCCTGGCAGGCTCGCTTGATCAGCCCCAACAAGTAGGCAATGGGTTTGCGAATGTCGCCGCGGCTACAGCGAACCGCTGCTTCATTGATCACCGCTTGTCGCTGTGCGGGCTCGAGCTGGCGCAGCGCCTGGTTGGCTCGGCGCTGTTCAGTCGGGCTCAACTGCAGACCCTCCGGCCAAGCGGCGCTGCCACTGGCCGAGTCGGGCGGTACTGTACTTTTTTTGCTTTGTTTTTGTACGGTACGGTCGTGCGTTGGATTCCGAACGGCAGCCGTAGCTGGGACGTTCACGCTGGATTCGGAATCAGTCGAGGACGTTGTGGCAAACCGAACGCTGTGCGCTTCGCCTAGTTCGGAATGCTCGGCATGGCTGTCGGCCTGCAGCGGCAAGGCCTGTTGAGCGCCTCTTGCGGGGACAGAAGCCATCATGGCCAAGGCCTCGTCAGCCACCTCCGGATCCGCCCGTAGCTCCCGGAGGAGGTGTTGAGCGAGATCGCGCACGCCTTTGGTGGCATGGGTCAGGTTTTGGCTGATCAGGGGTAGGTAACCGGCATCTTGGTCGATGGCTTGCGCGGGGGACAGCGGCGCATCATGGAGCACGTAGACACAGCCGCGCAGGCAACCCTGCTCATCGCGATACCGTTCGCTCAGGCTGAGCCAGCGGGTAGCACGCAGCACATTCAGCGCGCGGGCGATGGTCTCGCGTGAAGCCTGCGCGCCACAGGGGCTGGTCGCCAGGTACGGCTGCAGGTCCTGATATCGTGGGGTACGCATCTGCCGTTCGGTGATCAACCAGCGCAGCACCAACCAGAGATTGCGCTCCACGGGTGTGAGCCGGCGATCCTGCAGCAATCCCCGCGGTAACGGTTCGTGGCTGCCGTGGTACACGAAGCCCGGCCCCTCAGCCAGTGCACGGGCGGCCTTGGCTTGCTCGGCCTGCTCCAGACAGCGCTTGAGCGTGACCATGCTCTGGCGCACCACATCGGCCCAGTCCACGGTGTAGAAGTTCAGCATGGGATACCTCCGTAAAGCTCGATCTGCTGCCAGATCAGGGTCAGGCTGATCTGTTGTTCCTCGGCCAGCATCATCATCGCGTCCAGCGGCTCGCTGTCCGGATCTTCAGCTCGCAACTGGCGCCAACGGTTCCACACGGCATGTTCCTGGGCTTCGCTGAGCTGGACAGGACGGCCGCGATGGGTCTCGATCTTCAGGATTCGCCGACGCAACGCCGTGTCGGAGTGGTCGAGGCCGAAGCAGCGGTACATGATGTTCGAACTTGCCCCAAGCTTGAGGGCACGGTTGATCAGCCGCTCATTCAGTTCGTCGCGTTCGGCCTGGGCGATCAGCCGACGCAGCACCGTGGTGTCGACCTTAATCTCGACCCAGGCAATCGTGGAGTGCGCCAGGTGGGACAAGGTCGTGGGCGGCAGCGACTGCAGCACCTCGATGTCTTCGTCGCCGAGGCCCAAGGCTTTGCACCGCTGCAGCCGGCCGTGGCGCAGTTCATGCAGGACCTGGTTCAACATGGCGTGGTTCAGCAGATTGAACGACGTGCTCATGCGGCACCTCCGGGTGTCAGCGGGTGGACGACAGCGTGAGTTCGATCAGGCGTCGAGAGAGCCGGATAAGTGAAAACAGTTGCGCCAATTGAGGATCGGGGAGCCGCTCAATCCCGATCGCGAGCGCTGGGCGCTCGATCAGTGGCAGGTCGTAGACACCCAGCAGCAGTTGACCAAACAGCGCTGCCGGGAGCTGCTGGCGTTGCTCCCAGGCAACGTCGTCCTGCACGCGCAGCAGCGCGCCCAACAGCAGTTGAATACCGGTGTGGTGGGGTGTCGAAGGCGCTGCTGTATCGGGCGCCAATGAGAAACCCAGGCCTTCCTCCGTGGCGCAGACCATGTGAGGCGCATTGGCGTAGCCGGCCAGTTCGCTGGCCAACTGCGCGCAGGCCTGGCGCAGTTGCACCAGGTCTTCTATAGCCGGCGGTATCGGCCAGAGGGTATCCAGTGAATCGGGCAAGCACAGGCGCCCAGCACTGCCGATATCGGCAGACTGAGCGGGCGGTGGCGCAGTTGGAGTGCGTACCTGTTCACGGGTGACGGCAGGAGGCTGCTTCAGGTTTGCTTGTTCGGGTACCCTGTCGGCCGGTTGCAGAGGGCAGGCCGGTTCCGGTGAGTGGAGCCCCGTGGGGGCTTCAGGCTCACTACCGGAGGTGGTTTCGGTGTCTTGGCCCACGCCCAGCGGCGGGGGCAGGGACAGCTCGGGCGTCAGTGGCTGACGTGATGCCTGGCCGTTATCCTGGATCAGCTCCAACGCAAGCAGACGTGGTGACTGGTCCAAGACTTTCGCCATCTGCGCGAGCAGTTCGTCCTGCAGCTCGGCGGTGTCCAGCTCCGCGGCTGTGCAGTCGAACGTGGACAGCACCTCCAACCACAACGCGGTGAAATCCAACTGTGTCGCAACGTACCGATTCCACACCGATTCGGCGCGTCGACGCAGGCTAATGATCCGCTCGATCGAAGGTTTGCCCAAGCCGGCGTACAAAGTCTGTGGGATAGCTGGCAGCAGGTGCTCGAGGGTGTCCAGCATCCGGCTGATGTGCGATTGCGAGATCGGGTAGCCGCCCGCCGATAGTTGCGCTGCCAGTTCACGTTGACTCAGGCTACCGTTGTCTACCAGCAGCATGTCCCGGAACTTGGCCACGGCCAGTGCTCGCTCGATGAAGGTGAGTTGGCCGTGCAGGTCACTTTCGGCCAGATGGCCCAGCAGCGTATGCAGCTCCGACTGCCAGGGGCGAAACAGGCAATGGATGCGGAAGAAGCGTTCCTCACGGGTTTCTTGCCACAGTTCGCCGAGAATACTCAGGCGGGTGTTGCCGCCGTTGCGGATGATGAACTGCGGCTCGCCGGGCCTGCGCGTAATGGACGGGGGCTGGTCTAGGCCGCGGTCTCGGATTGAGGCCTTCAACTCCTCGTACAACGGGTTACGGATGAAACGCGGATTGTGCTCGTAGGGCCGCAGCTGCTCCAGGGTCACGACCATCGGCGTGTCACAGTCGGGATCGGTGGGCGATACCTGTGCTGCCCGCTGTGGGAAGTGCCCGTGTTGGAGCTTGCGCGTGATGTCTTCGGAGGTTGGCGGTTTCATGAACTTGCCCTTGATCTGTCAATGCAGACGGACTGCTCAGGCCCTCCCGATCGGCCGCGTGAGTGGGGCAGCGAGGGATGGATGTGGCACTAAGCTGGTCGGCCGGTGAAGCATTCCACTGAGGCAGTGCTGTTGGGAAAAGAGCGCGCACGGACCCTGGTCTGGGCCAGTCGCTGCTCCCACTCAGGGAACAGTTCATTGGCCAGTGCCCGCATGACATCGGCCGCGCAGCGACTGCGCGATCGAGGGGCGTCTTTCGACTCGACCCGATGCACCGGCAATCCCAATGACGCGGCATTGAGGTACGCGACGCGATCGGGAATCACCGTTTTACAAACGCTGACATGCGGGTCGGCGGCAAAGGTGTTGCGCAGGCTCTGCATGATCAGGCAGGTATCGCGCCGGTTGGCGTTCACCTGATTGAGAAGCAGTTTCACCGGGGGCAAGTACACGCCGAGGTAGCGGTAGGGTTCCAGCTCTTCGAACAGGCCGAGCGTGCCGCGGCGCAGTTCGCGTGCCGCGAGCATTTCCGGTGGCAACGGGCATAGCGCACAATCGGAGGCGAGGATGGCCATTTCCACCACCACGCTGCGCGCGCCCTGGGTGTCGACGATCAGCACATCGTACTGATCGGCAAATGCGGGTAGCAGGTTGCGCAGGCGCAGTCGGCCATCGGGCGCGTGCAGCAGTACGGTGCCCAGGTGGCCCGCGCGGTCGTTGGAAACGATCAGTTCAAGCCGCGGGATGGTGGTGACGGAAATGATCTGCTCGGCAACCGTGAGCCGCTGCGAGATCAGTTCGTAACTGCCCGCTTCACGTGACTTGCACAGAGCGTAGTAGCTGGACAACGTCGGTTGACTGTCTAGGTCGAGCAGCAGCACCTTCAAGCCCGCGTCGGCAAGCAGGCCGCCGAGGTTGGCGGCAACCGTGGTCTTGCCGGCCCCGCCCTTGGTCGAGATCAGCGAAAGGACTTTCATGGCACTACTCCCGAACAGACAGGCGATCCTGAACCCACTGCTCAATCTCCAGTGAGTCCCAACCGACCGCGCGCGTGCCGATGCGCCGGCATTGCGGGAATAGTCCGGCCTTCATCAAGTTGTAGATGTGCGAGCGTTTGAAGCCGGTTTTTTGTTCCACCTCATCGCGGCGCATGATGTGGCGATCGGCGGAAGCTGGGGCAGGGCTGGCCGGTTGCATGGTGTCACTCCTTAGCGCCATGTGGCGCGCAGTGGGATGTGACAGTCAGTGAAGGTCCGTGGGGGTGAAAAATCATTGCCAGGCAATGGCCGCCATTGCCTGGCTATTCGGAGTTAGGCCTGCTCCGCTTGGGCCAAATGGCGGCGAGCCAACGCAAATTTCCGATCAAGGGTGTGTTTGCTCAAACCATGTAGGCCGGGAAATTGAGACAAAATAGCCTGGACTACCGCAGTCTGATTTTTATAGATCGACTGCACTTGGCCGGATTTCGACTTGCCTACGGTGATTGCCAGTAGGGCGCCGATGATCGTGTAGTGGACGCTGGCGGAGGCTTCAGGGGCTGGCTCCGCTGCATCAAGCTGCGCCGTTAGCTCGTTTTCATGGCGCTTGTAGACCGTCATCTCTTCGACAACAGAATCGTAGGCCTGATGCATTTTCTCAAACTCACGCGCGTAGAAGTCCCGTTCAGCTTGCACAGCCAAAAAGGCGTTCAAACTCACGCATTCGAGGTGGTCGATATTTTTGGGGAACAGGAATTCGGGTTTTTCCTCCGGATGGTTTAGCGCAAACCAGGCCCGCAGATCCGGACGGCGTATGGACCAATACACTCGCTCGGCGTGGTCGTTGAGCGTAATGGGCCCGCCGAGGAACGTTGCCGGTAGCTCACCCGCGGCAATGGCGTCGTAGATGCGCTCCACATAGAAGTGGAGACAGGGCCACTGCGGAAAATGCTTGAGTAGCTCACCTGAGTGGGCTATTTCGACCTGTAAGATCTCTGCGGTGTGATCGGCCAGATCGCACCAAAGAATTGCCGCATCGATGGGGTGATAGCAGCTTTTGATCGCGTCCATGGAGAACAGCCTCCAGCTGAAGTCGTCCTAATCGCCGATGGGATCATTATTTTGAATCTCATTCGAGCGAGCTAGACTCCGAAAGCAGTTTCGGATCCAATAACGTGACAAAGTATTTTCATTATAGTTCGCCGTAACTCTTCAGGCTGCGACGAGTTTTGACGTAGGTCAGTGGGGATTGTGGTTCGGTCGCAGTGCCCGACCACCTCCTGATTAAAGCGATTCAGGGCTGCCTGCATCGTCGAGCCCGATTGGTATCAGCAACCCCCTCAATTGCTCCATAGCAGGCGTGGCCTGGCTACCTCTGCGTGTTACCAACTCGTAGGGGTCGCTTACGGACTTGATGGCCAAGGGCAAGATGCATACGCGGTTGTGCTGGACGCACTGCTTGGCCACATCGATTGACACAAGCGCAACGAATTCGGGCTGGTTCTGCAGCAGTGACAGCGTTGCCAGAATCGACGTGGTCTCCACCAGGTGCAGAGGGAAGCGGATGCCCGCATCATGGAACTCTCGCTCAAGCTGCACCCGCATAGGCATGTTGGCCCGGTAGACGATCCACCGACTTTCAGCCAACTCCTCCAAGCGAAGTGCTCCAGCGGCCTGGAGGGGGTGGTCGATGTTGGCGATGACCGCCAGAGTCTCGTCCTGAACAAACGCACTCGAGAAAAGATGCGGCGAACTGCTCACACTCGTCCGGCACAGGGCCATGTCCAGACGCCCGCTCTCGATCTGGGTTAAGAGCGATTGGCTGGTGTCCTCAATGATCTCGAATGACATTTCCGGCTGTATAGCAGTCAGCTGGGAGACCGCCTTCATCAACAGCGGCACTGCCCCCATGATCGCCCCCACCGCAAGGCGTCCCCCGACCCCTCTCAGGATCGCATCCAAATCGTGCCGCAGGTTCGAGATATCAGTCTGCACCACCCTGGCGTACCTGATGGCGCAATAGCCGGCAGCCGTTGGTTCAAGCCCACGGTTGTTGCGATTAAAAAGCGTCGTACCAAAAGTCGTCTCGATTTCCTGAAGGGCCTTGCTTGCCCCAGGTTGTGTCAGCCCCACGCTATTTGCGGCTCCGAGAAGAGAGCGGTGCTCGTCCAGCTCGATGAGCAATCGCAGGTGTCTAGCGTGGAGCCTGGACATGATCGAGTTGAGGGACGGGGTCATTTGGTATGAATCCTAGTTATACCTGTATGGATTGTTCTCAATACCACGGCTGAATTCAGATTTCTATACTGGCGCGGCACGATGTCGCACTCGGTGCGGCGGATTGGCCTGAGATCGGCCCAAATAACAAAGCCAGTAGGCTCGAGGAGACCCCATGTCCCTGATCAATTACATCACCCAGATCCAGTTTGAAGTCGGAGCTATTTCGCTCCTGCCTGCAGAGTGTCAGCGCATTGGTATTACCCGCCCTTTGATCGTCACTGACCGTGGTGTCCGTGCGGCAGGTATCGTCGATGTAGCTCTGAGCAAATTCACCGACTCCACTGTTCAGCTGCCGATCTATGACGGCACGCCACCCAACCCAAACGAAAATGCTGTTCGTGAAGCAGTGGCCATGTTCAAGGAATGCGGTTGCGACGGCATCATCGCCATCGGCGGCGGTTCCGCTATTGACCTTGCCAAAGGTGTAGCCGTATGCGCCAAGCACGAAGGCCCGCTGAAAAGCTTCGCTGTCATCGAAGGTGGCCTGGCTCGCATCACTCCAGCAACGGCCCCTGTGATCGCAGTGCCGACCACTGCCGGCACCGGCAGCGAAGTTGGTCGTGGCGCCATTCTCATCTTGGACGATGGCCGTAAGGTTGGCGTGATCTCCCCCCACGTTGTTCCAAAATCTGCAATCTGTGACCCGGAACTGACTCTTGGCCTGCCTGCAGTTTTGACTGCTGCTACCGGGATGGATGCGATTGCCCACTGCCTCGAAACCTTCATGGCTCCGTCGTTCAACCCACCTGCGGACGGTATTGCATTGGACGGCCTGTGGCGTGCCTGGCGCTTCATCGAAACCGCTACCCAAGATCCGAAAAATCTGGAAGGTCGCACCAACATGATGAGTGCTTCCCTGCAAGGCGCTCTCGCGTTCCAGAAAGGTCTGGGTTGCGTTCATAGCCTGAGCCACTCGCTGGGCGGCATCAATCCTCGCCTGCACCACGGCACTCTCAACGCAATCTTCCTGCCGGCTGTGATCCAGTTCAACCGCAAGGCAGCGACCATGGTCAACGAGCACAAGACAGCGCGTATTGCTCAAGCGATGGGGTTGGCTGACGAAAGCCAAATCGAAGATGCGATCCGGGACATGACCCGAGCACTCGGCCTGCCAACCGGCCTGCGGGAGCTGGAAGTCACTGAAGACATGTTCCCCAAAATCATCAAAGGCGCTCTCGCAGATCACAGCCATCGCACAAACCCGCGTGAAGCTTCTGCAGAGGATTACCAGTGGATTCTCGAGGCCTCCATGTAAGCCTCGAAATCCTGCCCTCATCCAATAACAAGAAAGTGAACGCCTATGAACACCAAATATGCGGAAGCGGAGCTCAACCGTAAGCCTGAAACGGTGGCGAGCTCAAACCCCTTCAAGAAGTACCAGGTCATCACCGTCAGCCTGCTGCTGGTGATCGGCATCATCAACTATGTGGATCGGAGCGCTTTGTCGATTGCAAACACCTCTATCCAGCGGGATATGGGGATTACGCCTTCCCAGATGGGCATCCTCCTGTCAGCGTTCTCGTTGGCATATGCCCTGGCTCAGCTTCCACTGGGTGTGATCATTGATCGCCTGGGCAGCAAGATTTCACTGGGCGCAGCGCTTCTTGGCTGGTCTGTTGCTCAAACTGCTTCTGGCTTGATCAACACATTCTCTGCGTTCATCGGTTTGCGGATCGTGCTGGGTATCGGTGAAGCACCAATGTTTCCTTCAGCTGCTAAGGCACTTTCAGAGTGGTTCGAAGCTGAGAAGCGTGGGACGCCCACTGGGATCGTGTTGTCGTCGACATGCATAGGGCCTTGCATCGCGCCACCACTCTTGACCCTGCTGATGGTCAATTGGGGATGGCGTGGCATGTTCATTGCCACCGGCGTTTTTGGAATCTTGATCGCTGCCTGCTGGTTCGCCTTCTACAAGAGCAAAGAGCGTTTTTTGGCTGAGCTTCCTGCAGAGGAACGCGAACGTCTACTGGCTACGCAAGCACAGAGGCAGGCAGCAATTACAGCAAGGCCCAGCGTGAAAGCTCAGTTGAGCGCGTGGGCTGAGCTGTTCCAGCACAAAAGCACTTGGGGTGCAGTCCTGGGGTTCATGGGCGTGATCTACATGCTATGGCTGCACCTCACCTGGTTGCCAGGTTATTTCGAGCGTGAGCACGGTCTCAGCCTGTATCAAACTGCCTGGATCGTTTCCTTGGCCTATGTATTTGGCGCCTTGGGCACCATCGTCGCTGGCCGTTTCTGTGACCGACTGGTGAAGAATGGGGCCACCGTACTGGGTAGCCGGAAGCTCGTAGTTGTCTGCGCACTGTTCTCAGCTGCTGCATTCACCATCCCTCTGTCGTTCGGCAGTGGCTTCATCCTCAGCGTGGTGTTGCTGTGCGGTGCATTGTTCAGCGTCAACATGGCCAGCTCAACTGCTTGGATGATCGCTAACACAGTCGTGGATAGTCGACGGGTTGCTTCCTTCGGCTCTATCCAGAACTTCGGCGGTTACCTGGCGGGATCGGTGGCACCCATTGTCACTGGCTTCAGCATCCAACAATCCGGCTCATTCGCTTCCGCATTTTTGATCAGTGCTGCCGTGGCATCGGTGGCAGCAATGGCTTACGTGCTTCTTCTGAAGCAGCCCATTTCCACTGACAAGTAACAAGTTTTCGGAGTAGATATATGCAACTCACAGGTGAACAACTAATCGGTTATCGAGCGGTGCGCGGCGAAGGCCGTGAACTCCTTGCGATCAATCCTAATAACCAACAGTCTATTCCAAGCCCTGTGTTCAACTGCGCAAGCGCAGCTCTGGTTAACGAGGCCTGCGAGCTGGCCGAACAGGCGTTCGACTCGTTCCGCTCCGCTGCACCTGAATTGCGTGCCCGTTTTCTCGAAGAGATTGCGGAAGGGATCGTAGGCCTGGGCTCTACATTGACTGAGCGTGCTCACCTCGAAACCGGGCTGCCCATGGCTCGACTTGAAGGCGAGCGGGGACGCACCGTCGGTCAGCTGCGGCTTTTCGCATCTGTTCTTCGCCAAGGCCGTTGGCAGGATGCGACACTCGACTCGGCTCTGCCAGATCGTCAGCCGCTTCCACGCCCCGACCTGCGCATGTGCAAAATTGCGCTGGGGCCTGTCACCGTCTTCGGTGCAAGTAATTTCCCGCTCGCTTTCTCTGTCGCAGGTGGCGATACCGCTTCCGCACTGGCCGCAGGTTGCCCTGTTGTCGTGAAAGCACACCGCGCTCACCTGGGAACCTCCGAGCTCGTAGGGCGAGTGATCCAGGAAGCTTCGAAGCGCCTTGAATTGCCTGAGGGAACGTTCTCGCTGATTGTCGGTGATGGCAACGATGTAGGACAGCAGTTGGTATCGCACCCGGCTATCAAAGCCGTAGGTTTCACCGGATCACGTAGCGGTGGCCTGGCATTGATGCGGGCAGCGGCTGCGCGGCCTGAACCCATCCCCGTCTACGCCGAAATGAGCAGCATCAACCCGGTATTCCTCCTGCCAGGTGCACTGTCTGCTCGGGCAGAGTCCATCGCCACCGGCTTCATCGACGCTCTGGTAATGGGCGCAGGCCAGTTCTGCACCAACCCAGGCATCGTGCTTGCAGTCGATGGCCCTGACCTGGAAGCCTTCCTGGACAAGGCCGGAGCTCATCTGGGCGACAAGGCTGCGCAAACCATGCTGACTCCTGGCATTCATTCTGCCTATTCGCAAGGGATTGATCGCATCACCAGTCAGTCCTGCGTTCAGGCCGTTGCTTCAGGCCAGCCTGATCTTGGAGCCACACAGGCACAGGGGCATCTCTATCAAACGACCTTCGAAAGCGTGGCAGCCAATGCACAGCTCTTGGAGGAGGTGTTTGGCCCGGCAGCTATCGTCATCCGTTGCCAGAACGTCAACGAAATGCTCGCGTTCGCCAAATCCATCGAGGGTCAGCTGACGGCGACACTTCATCTTGAAGATGAGGACTTGGCGATTGCTCAAGGTTTGGTGCAAGCCATGGAGAAGAAGGCTGGCCGCGTATTGGTCAACGGCTTCCCAACTGGCGTGGAGGTATGTGACTCCATGGTACACGGCGGTGCTTTCCCTGCTACCTCTGACAGCCGCACAACGTCGGTTGGTTCGACTGCAATCGACCGCTTCCTTCGTCCTGTTTGCTATCAAAATTTGCCAAATGTCCTCCTCCCTGAGGCATTGAAGCAAAACAACCCTTTGAATATCTGGCGCCTGGTAGACGGAAAAACCACTGCTCCGAAAGGCTAGAGCAACAAATGCCAGCAGCCACACGCAGCCGTGGCTGCTGGCATCCAATTGATCAAATGGCGGTTGCAGAAGCTGAGTGCAACACGGTCATTGAATTGAAGCTGGAGCATCATGCCGCATAACCATGGCCTTCTGCATCACCTCGCCCATAACTTCGATTGGGCATTTGAAGTCGAAGCGCTTACGCGGACGCATGTTCAGTTGCAGTGCGACCCCTTTCTGGATCAGCTATGTTGATGAGGGATTCATCCTTAACGAACATGCAGAAGCCGTGAAACGTGCCGCAGAACTCTGTTTTGAAATGGGTGCAAGAGCAACTGCCCAAGAATTAAACAAGATGAACTTCCCCAAGAAATATACTGAAAGCATTGTTGGGAAGGTTCTTCGACAGCCCGCCATTTACGGGTCTTTTATCGCTATGGAGTGGGACGAATCAGGTAAGCCGATTCAGGTCAAAAAAGAGATTAAAGGCTATTATCCGGCAGTAATTTCAGAGTCAGAGTTTTATAGAGTCAGAGTTTTATAGAGTCGGCGCAAAATTGAGTGAGCGACAAGACCCAAAACTTGCAGGGCGGAAGTTCGCAGAATTCAAAAGCATCTTACGAGGGATTGTTTTTTGTGCCTGTGGCTCGGGCTTCCGTTACCACGCAAAAAGAGAGTATGTTGACTTGGTGTGCTCGGCCTCATTGGCTGGGCGCTGCACGTATGCATCACCATGAAAAGGCGTCAGATATAGATATGCACGAATAGAGGAAATATTCCTTGCCTACCAATCTCTTATCCCATTTCACAGAATAATACCAAAGTCTAAGGATATTAAGTCGCTGGAAAATGAAAAGCAAGAGCTAGCTGGAAAAATTCTTCAACAGGAAAAATCGTTAGCAAGCAATTTCGACATTCTTACTAATGCCTCGGAAACGGCCAAAAAATACATTCTAAGCAAAATTGAGGAAGTAGCTCACGACTTGGACCAGCTTAAAGCAAAGCATAATGAGATTAGCCTAAGAATTAGTTCGCTGCATCTGGCCAGTAAATCCATGCTTAACGTTATGGAAATTTACAAGCTCCTTTTGAACGAGCCTGGGCGAATGCGAGTAAATAATTTCCTAATCGGTCAAAACGTAAGAATTACTATAACGCCTACTAAGAAAAACATTTCATCATGGATGTTCACTTGGCTGATGAGCACATTGACCGCATCAGTGTCACCCCGAATGGATACACTGCCGAAAAGAAGCCCCATCTCTAAATCGCTACCAGCCCTAAAACGCACCCAATCAAAGATTGGGCACCTTTTAGGGCTAATATAAAATTTATTCATCTGCAAAATTCATCGCTTCACCCCTAGCTCTTTGCGATCTGACTTTTTCAGTAAGTTCGCTAATTGGCAATGCCTTGCTGAATAGCCATCCTTGAACAAGTGCATCAGGACAGAAATCAAGAATTGCTTTTTTCTGAGCTTCCGTCTCCACGCCCTCAAAAATTATTTTTGCGTTTAAAGCTTTTGCTATTTCATGAATCTTTTGCAGCACTACTGCTGCCGGAGAGTCTGTTCCAGCAGCTTTTGAGAACGACTTGTCAATTTTTATAATATCAACATTGAGCCCGGCCAGATAGGATAGGCTTGAATATCCTGAGCCAAAATCGTCAATTAATACTTTATAACCAGAAGCTCGAATGGACTCAATTTTTTGTTCGACCTGGCTAATTTCAGCCGTTGCCCCTTCAAGAATTTCAATTGCAATCTGACTAGCTGATACGCCGTGACTTCTTGCTGTATCTGATATGTGTCGAATTAGACCGCCATCCAGCAGGTCCTTGGTTTCAATGTTAAAACTCAAATATACTCCCGGATGGCAAGCCAGGCCTCTCGAACACTCTTCCAAAGCCCTATTAACAATCAGCTTGCTCAGCTTCTCTTGCAAACCAAGAGCTTCCGCTTTTTGGATGAAGACATTTGGAGGGACTGATCCGAATTTCTTATCGTGCCAGCGCGCCAAAACTTCGAACCCGGAAACCTTGCCGGTCTTGCCATGAACAATTGGCTGATATGCAGTTGATATTAGCCCATTTCTAATAGCGTATTTTAAACGATGTGAAAGTGAGTTTCTAACTCTACGATATTGGTGGGCAGCATAGAAAGCCAACAAGCCCAAAGAACAGCCAGTTAATGCGACAAACAGGAAAAGAGTAGGTTTGCTGGCCTTGAAAACATTTGCTTGAATGTTCGAGCTAACACAAATGTCGTATTTTTCAGAGCACACTCTTGCAGATGCGCTGCTTAGGATATTTCCTTGCTGAAAATCGCCGAACGTGCGCATGATGGTTTTGCCGTCACGAGAGACAATAAATGCATTTAATTCTGCTGGCGGTGATTCAAAAGGTGCAAATGCGGTGGGTGACGTAACCACAAATGAGTTTTCTTTTGCTGAAACATCAATTTTTATTGCGCCGGGAAAATAGCTTGAAGCTGCACTCCACAGCCTAACATTGTTTTTCGTAAGTCTACCCTCACCAGCCAACCTGAAAGCAGGGATTACGCCCCACATAGCGGAGCAAGTAATAGTGTTGTTTTTTATTCGCCCTGCATCTTTTACAAAGCGATATTCATATAAAACTCGTTTTAACGTGTCTAGGTCAGTTAGCCCGCAAGACTCGTCAGAGGTATTGTTTAGCTCATCAAGTGCAGCTGTAAGGTTTCCTGCGACCATTTCGGCATGATTGAGAATAACCTTAGCGTGGGACTCTATCCTGTTATCTGCACTAGCCAACCATAAAAGCTGTGTCACTCCAAATGAGAACAGCACTCCAACTGTCAGGCATCCAGCTAAATAGCACAGAGTGCTTTTTTCGAGCTTTTTCATGCGCACCGCACCACCCATGACTTCCTATTTCCGTCTTATGCCATATCTCTGTGGGGTTGCATAGGGGCTATATGAGCATTTTCAACCATCACGCTATGCGTGACGGCGCTGGACAAATCCAGCGCCAAATGCTGGCCCTAACAAGTCAGGGCCAGCCGGACAAATCCGGCTAAAAACCAAAGCCTCGGACAAGTCCGAGGCGCTGGACAAATGTAAGGGATCCATCATCCCCACATTCCAAGCGTCCACCTGATTCACGATGCTGCGCTCCCGATTTCTTTCTGGAGCCAGCCCACCATGATGCGTCCCGACAGCAAAGTCGAAAAAGTCTACCTCTATCCCAAGTCCGTGGACTTTCGAAAGTCCATCGACGGGCTCACTGCCCTGGTCGAACTGGATATCAAAGTCGCCGTGTTCGACCCGGTACTTTTCGTCTTCCTCAATAAAGCCCGCAACCGCATTAAGGTGTTGTACTGGGAGCGCAACGGCTTCTGCCTTTGGCTCAAGCGCCTCGAAGCCGAGCGTTTCAAAACCTCCCCCGACGCCACCGACGAAGCTATCATTCTGACCGTCCAGGAACTGAATTGGCTACTTGACGGTTTCGATCTCTGGCGCAACCGTCCGCATCAGGTTTTGACACCCCGTTTCGTCGCTTGAGCCGGTATAATCCGGGCCATGATTTCAGTGCCCGATGACCTTCCTGACGACCCTGCCGCGCTCAAACAACTGCTTGCGCAGTTGTTGGCCGAGCGCACGGTCGATAAAGGCCAGATCGTCGATCTTAAATAACAGGTCAAGCTGCTGCGCGACCGACTGTTCAATCGCAAGTCCGAGCAAACCGTCGAGTCCAACACACCCCAACTGGCGTTGTTTAACGAACCTGAAAGCCAGTGGGTACCTGCCGCTGATGATGCCGACGAAGACGTTGTTGCCCCGACCGAGCCGCGTGGCAAACGCAAACCCCTGTCGGCTGACCTACCACGTATTGAAGTCATTCATGACTTGCCCGATCACGAACTGACTTGCGCCTGTGGTTGCCGCAAACACGTGATTGGCGAGCAAACCAGCGAACAGCTCGACATCGTGCCGATGCAGATCCGTGTGCTCAAACACGTACGCAAAGTCTATGGCTGCCGTGGTTGCGAAACTGCGCCGGTCACCGCTGGCAAGCCGGCGCAATTGATCGAAAAGAGCATGGCCAGTCCCAGCGTGCTGGCCATGTTGCTGACCACCAAGTACGTCGATGGCCTACCGTTGCACCGCTTCGAGACGGTGCTGAGCCGACATGGTATCGAGATTCCCCGGCAAACCCTGGCCCGCTGGGTCATCCAGTGCAGCGAACACGTTCAGCCATTGCTGAACCTGATGCGTGACCGCTTGCTGGAAAGCCCGGTGATCCATTGCGACGAAACCAGAGTGCAGGTGCTCAAAGAGCCGGATCGTGATCCGACCAGTCAATCCTGGATGTGGGTGCAGGCCAGTGGCCCGCCTGATCGACAAGTCGTGCTGTTCGATTACACCACCAGCCGCGCGCAGGAGGTGCCGCTGCGCCTGCTGGAGGGCTATCGCGGCTACGTGATGACCGATGATTACGCTGGCTACAACGCGTTGGCGCTACAGCCGGGTGTTGAACGACTGGCGTGCATGGCGCATGCCCGGCGTAAATTCGTCGAAGCGCAGAAGGTGCAGCCCAAGGGCAAGACCGGTCGCGCCGATGTTGAGCTGACGATGATCAACAAACTGTATGGCATCGAACGCGACCTCAAGGATGCCAGCGATGAACATCGATTTATCGGTCGTCAGGAACGACGCCTGCCGATCCTTGAGCAGTTGAAAAGTTGGCTCGACAAGACGCACTCGCAAGTGACACCGCAAAGCGTACTGGGCAAGGCGTTGCATTATCTGGCAAACAATTGGAACCGCCTGGAACGCTACGTCGAGGCGGGCCACCTGCCGATCGACAACAACCTGGCAGAGCGGGCCATAAAGCCGTTTGTGATCGGGCGCAAGGCTTGGCTGTTCAGTGACACGCCCAAGGGAGCCACGGCCAGCGCGCAGATCTACAGCTTGGTCGAAACCGCCAAGATCAACGGCCAAGAGTCCTATACGTGGCTGCGCCACGTACTTGAGCGACTGCCGCATGCGTCGTCAGTAGCAGACTACGAAGCGCTGCTGCCATGGAACTGTTCGCCAGAGATGCCACGGTAACCTTGGCTTCCACCTTGCGGTAGGTGGGGTTCATGGATCGGTTACAGACCTTCGCACCTTGGCGAGCCTCCGTGGTGGCGTTCAGGAAGGACAGCGCATGCTGTTCCTGTTCTGGTCACTCAATTTCATGGGTATGAGCTTCCAGGTCAACAGTATGAACTTTTGGGTTGAGGCCAAAGCCGTAGCAGAGAGGTTCTTCCCCAATGGTGATTGGGAAGAAGCGGCGCTTGGAACCGTGTTTGAGAAGGTCTGTCAGCATTGCAGAGGTGAGAAGGTCGAGTTTAAAGGGGAAAGCTATAAGCCACTCTACACTCCCCGTAATTCAACGCTGATACGTGCTTTCAATATCACGCCGGAGGAACAACAACACATGATTACTATCATTGATCCAGTGGAAAGAGCACGCCGAGGAAAAGAAAGGAAAATATGGGAGCGCAGGCAGCGTGGAACGAGTGAACAGAAGAATAGTGATGCCCGAACTAAGCCATGGGAAAAGTTAGGAGTAGGCAGAACGACTTATTGCAAGCGTAAGAAGTTACAAAGGCAGCAAACTTGGGGGGTTGCAAGTGGGGTGAACTACTTCGTCCTGTTATCTAAGGGGGTACTGCGGTGAGGGGGGTGTAAGTATTATTTGAATCTGCCTTTTAGACATGGTTTTGCTCTTGCAATTTCCAGCACCGAAAGACCATTAAATCATTGTCTTGCTCTTGATTTTTTAACTTTAATCTTTACGATATAAAAACAAAAATATTAGGCATTACATGACATTTAAAATCTACAATCTCACCCTTAACAAGGGACTAAAAAGCGAAATACAGACCAGGCTGACTATAAAGCAGGGCTTTGATATTTATCGTATTGAAAATGATAGTTTTTGGGAGTGTTACGCTGGTGAATGGGAGCGTAAAAGTCTCTCTTATAGTGGTATAACCAATCAGCACTATCTTGGTGATCTCAAATTAGATCGTGTAAGTGCATGCCTCTTTTACTATCAGGTTGATGATCTTCCTACCCTTGCCGTAGTATTTGATAAATTTGTTCATGGTCGTCAGTTTAGTAAAAACCTAAATACTCTTCAGCGTATGTAGTTCGGTGGTGAAAACGAAGAATCTACTCTCAGTTTCAAAAAGCATGAGTTTTCGCTGAATAAATTGGTAGAATGGCATTGGGATAATCATAGCAGGTCGAATATAATAATAGGTAAGGTTTTGGTTACGCCTAAACTACTGGCTGATTTTCAGCAGTCCCTGCTACGAACTGAACAGCAAATAGAAATCCCACCAGAAATGGCCCGAGGGATGTTCTACACTGGAGAGGATGATGCTTTTGCCTTTGGTTAAACAATCCCGTAAGGGGAGCATCTTGGCGAATCCTTCTCCCTCCTAATCCAATAATTTTGCTTAGACCGAGAAAACTTCTCTTCTAAGGTCAATCACCTTTTGGATTTTCTCCCGATAGGTTTTCCAGATGGGTATATCAAAGGATATGCTTTGTTCAACAATCAGGCGTGCATGAGCTTTGCAATGCCCATCAAGAAGTCGCCATGCATCCATTTTAATGCTCAAATCGTCTTGATTAAATATTGCAGGATTGAAAGAAAGGAAAAACTCTAAAACTTTAACCCCTTCGATTCGGTCGGATAGAATTATCTTTTCTAATTCACGAATTGATTTATTGATCTGAATGACTGCGCCTTCATAATCCTTTGCTTTATCCATTGCCACGCACTCCTCTTTTCCCAAGCATATACACAACCTACAAGGCTGTCAATTTATTTGCCATCGCACGAAAGTCTTGGTGAGACAAAAGTTGGAATTTAACTCTATCAGGGATAATAGCCCGTGGGGGCGCGCCAACCGCTCTTGGCCAGGTAATCGGCACCCGCGTAAGCGACCCAGTCGCCGCTGACTCGGCGCGAGCCGAAACTTGGGCTCAAGTCCTGGCTGCCGGCACCGGTTCGTGGCGTGGCTTTGTCGAAGTAACCGGACTTGACCGTCAGCCCCTCTATTTCGTGGCTTTCAAGTGATACCCCATCGTAGGACGACGGCAGTGTTCGAGTGTCGGCATACGCCATGACGGGTGTCTTGACCTGATGCCTGCTAACTTTCAGGACGGTGTCCGAGACGTTGAACTTCAGCAGTGCAATGCCCAGTTTGCTCCAGTCATCGACCACGTTACCGTCCTTGTCCACCAACAGCCGATTGCTGCCGCCTGCGGTTGCCAGTTTGCCGCGCTCGAGCGCCATGGCCGAGTACAGCGACAGATCCAGGCCAAAGCCGACCATGCCTTGAGTAAACCCGGAAACATAATCGAGCTTGAACCCTTCCAGCCATGCCGTGCGGTCACGCACCGGGCGGCGTCCTTCGGATGTCTGGGCGTAATAGTAAGTGTCTTTGCTGGCGATCTCGTGGGAGTACCATTGGCGGGTATTGAGGGTCAGCGAACTGTCCTCTATAAAGCCAGCCTCTTTGGCCTCGGCGATCATCGGCGTCAAAATGAACACGGCCGAAAGCCCTACGACGACTTGGGTCGAACGAACGGTATGCATAACGTGCTTCCTTATGGATCTTTTTATTGTTGTGAAGGTGCAATCACGCTCGGTCGCCGCGAATGATGTTTGCGACCCAAGGGCGCTCTGCGCATCGGCGAAGAGCGCCCACGCCTTTCAGCTGTGCAGGTAACCCTGGACTAACGCCACCCAGCAGGTGGCCCCCAGTGGAATGACGCGGTCATTGAAGTCGTAATGATCGTTGTGCACCGAACAGCCGGTGAACTCGCCATTGCCATTGCCGAGGACGAAATAACAACCCGGCCTTGCGTTGAGCATCCAGGCGAAGTCTTCGCTGCCCATCAACCGCACCGGCATTTGCTTGAGCACGTTCTCAGCGCCCAATACCGCCTCGACCACGGTGCGCAAGCGTTCGGTCTCGGCTTCGCTGTTGACCAGCACCGGGGCCAGCAACTGGTAGTCGATCTCAGCGCTGACCCCGTAACTGGCGGCTTGGCCGGCGACGATTTCGCGGATGCGCCGCTCCACCAACGCGCGGATTTTTGGCGTGGCGGTACGCACGCTTACTTGCAGGCAAGCCGTTTGCGGGATGATGTTGTAGGCGCTACCGGCGTGCACGGTACCGACCGTGATCACGGCCGCATCGTCCGCGGCAAGGTTGCGTGAGACCACGGTCTGCAAGGCGCCGATGATTGCGCCCAGCGCGGGAACCGGGTCGATTGCCCGCTCGGGCATTGCGCCATGCCCGCCGCGCCCGTTAAGGGTGATGGTCACACGCTCCGAAGAGGCCATGAAGCCGCCGCTTTGCACCACGGCTTGGCCAACTTCAAGGCCAGGCATGTTGTGGTAGGCGTACACCGCGTCGCAAGGAAAGCGCTTGAACAGGTCATCCTCGATCATCAGCTTGGCCCCGGCCAAGCCTTCCTCATCGGGCTGGAAAATCAGGTTCAATGTGCCATCGAAGCTCGCCGAACGCGCCAGTTGTTCGGCGGCGGCCAGCAAGGTAGCAGTGTGGCCATCATGACCGCAGGCGTGCATGCGCCCTGGGTGCTGGCTGGCCCACGGCAGGCCGTTTTTTTCCAGAATTGGCAGGGCGTCCATGTCGGCGCGGATACCCAGGCTACGCTCGCCGTCGCCGCGCCTCAGCACGCCCACCACGCCGTGGCCGCCGATACCGGTGTGAACCTCGTAGCCCCAGCCGCCGAGCATCTCGGCAACCAGCGCTGAAGTGCGCGGGGTGTCGCCGCCCAGCTCGGGCGCGCGGTGAATGTCCTGGCGGATCAGGGCGAAATGGGCTGCGCTGTCTTGCAGTTCATTGATGATCTTGAAAATGCTCATGGCTGAGTCCTTATTGGCGAATGAGTGAGGTTCAGGCGCGGCCTGGGTGTTCAGGGAACAGCCGCAGCGCGGCCAGGCTCAGCGCTACGGCGCCAATCAGGTAGGCCGCCGGCGTCAGCGGGTTGCCGGTCAGGCCGATCAGCCAGGTCACCAGCAGCGGCGAAAAACCACCGAACAGGGTGACGCCGAAGCTGTAGATGATCGACATGCCGGTCACACGTTGCTCACGTGGGAAGGCTTCCATCAGCAGGGACATGAACGGTCCGATGCCGACGGCCAGCGGCATAATCAACAGCACGATGGCCAGCATCATCAGCAGCGAATTGCCACTGCCCAACAGCAGGAAGGAGGGGTAGACCATAATCAGCGGCATGCCCATGGTCCAATACAGCATTGGCTTGCGGCGGGGCATGCGGTCAGCCACGCGCGCAGCGATCGGCGGCATGATCGCCAGCAGGGCGCTGGCCAAGCCGACCAGGGCGAAGGCGGTGCTGGCTGGATACTGCAGGGTACGAATCAGGTAGGTCGGCATGTAGAACACCACCAGGTACATGCTGACCGTAGAGCTGGCCATCGTCGCGATGCCCAGCAGCAGGGTGCGCCGTTGGGTGTTCAGCAGCTGGCTCAGGGGAGTGGCTGCATCGCCTGGGGCGTGGGTTTCATCCAGGTGGCGGCGAATGTACCAGCCTACCGGGCCGATCAGCAGGCCAATCACGAAAGGCACCCTCCAGCCCCAGACTTCGAGGGCTTCAGGGCTGAGCAGGTGGCTCAGCAGCAGCCCACTGAGGGCACCCAGCAACGCCGCGGCGCCCTGGCTGGCACCCTGCCAACTGACCATGAAGCAGCGGTTTGCGGTGGTGCCGGACTCCATCAGAAACGCCGAGGCAGTGCCCACTTCGCCACCGGCCGAAAGGCCTTGCAGCAGGCGCCCGAACACCAACAGCACGGTGGCACTGATGCCGATGCTGGCATAGGTTGGGCAAAAGGCGATGATTGCGGTGCCGACGGTCATCAGGCCAATGGTCAACGACAAGGCGGCCTTGCGCCCGTGACGGTCAGCGACCCGGCCAATCAACACACCGCCCAGTGGGCGCATCAGAAAGCCCACGGCAAAGGTTGCCAACGACAGCAACAGGCCGGCGAAGGCTGAATCGCTGGGGAAGAACAGTTTGCCGATGATGGCGGCGAAAAAGCTGTAGACCGTGAAATCGTAAATTTCCAGGGCATTGCCCAGGGATGAGGCAATGACCACCCGGCGCATGTCAGGCGAGGTTGGCTGTGCACGTGACTGGTCGGCTGTCGCGGAGGTCGCACTAGCGGTTGTGGTTTTCATTCTGCTTTCCTGAACCCATCTGCTTGTTGTGCCGCCAGTTTTGAGGCTTGCCGGAATATCTGCACTTGGCATTTCTGCAAGGCCCTCACAAACGGTACAGGCGCAGGTGTCCTGCAGCGCTGCGTGGGCAGCCTGCTGGGCAGATTCGACATCATGTGCACCACGCGTGGGCAGAAAGTGTTTCGATTGGTAGCTTGTGCAGTTAATACGGGCCAGAAAAGGCGTGTAATCCGGATGACGCAGAGCTTTGCCGGCGCGTTCCTCAAGGTCTTGAGTATTGGTAAATCCGGGTGCCTAGGGCTGCTGTGTGGCGGTCTCCAGCGACTGGCGCAGCAGGCCGTGTAACAGGCTGGCGGTAGTGGTCAGGTAGCTGCGGTTGATGCACACCAGGTTGATGAAGTAGTCCGGTATCGGCTCTTGTACCTGAACCGTGTGAAAGTGCTTGGACATATCGCTTAAGCCAACCAGGTCATGCCCCAGCGCCGGCTCGCTGATGGGCATCACCGCATCGCTGTCGATCAGCATCTTGACGGCGAGGTTCATGGCCGTGCATTCAATTACCTGACGGGGGCGGGCCAGGGCGCTACCCTGGAACAACTGGTTGAACTGTGACTGCGCATCGCTCAACGGGTCAACGCTGATCCAGGTGGCTTGCTGCAACTGGCGCAGGGATTTGACATGGCGCAGCGGGTGGTCCTTGCGTACCACCACCACGCCCGCGAGCCTGCACAGCGGCTGCCAGTCCAGGCCAACGGTGCTGGCCGGCAGTTGTGAGGTCAAGGCAAAGTCCAGCAAGCCGTCGCGCAGGTGTTGCAGCAGTTGCGTCGGGCGCATTTCCAGTATCCGCAACATGACCTCGGGATGTTTCTGCTGGAATGCCAATAGCACTTGCTTGAGGGGGGCCAGCAGCGCTGTCACCGGAGTAACGCCCACGGTAATCTCGCTGACCACCTGGCCTTTCATGTCTTCGATTTCCTGGCGCGCACGGCGCACGCTCTCCAGTGCTTGGCGGGCATGCCCGAGCATGCGCTGGCCATATTCGGTCAGCTTCATACCCTTGTTCGAGCGCACCAGCAATGTGATGCCCAGTTCACTCTCCAGTTCCTTGATCGCCCGGCTTAGTGCCGACTGAGTGAGGTGCAGGACCGCCGATGCGTCTTGCAGGCTGCCGGTTTCGTGGATGGAGACCAGCGCGCGAAGTTGATGAAGTTTCATTATTTTCCTAGCGATGTAGCTACGCTTTTTACCGGCAAGTGTGCCAGATCGACCCTTTGGGTGAGAAGCACGACTGACCCAGTAAGGCTAGCAGGGCGATTCACTTGCTAGCGTCGAAAGATGAGTCCAGAATCAAGGCTATTCCGCTTCCAGGAATGACGTAAAAACCCTTTGCTTTCAACAGCTCGCAGGCCCGATGCGAGTCTCGTTTCCCGCTTCGTATCATCGTTTTCAACGGTGATTCAACTCCCGCATACGAACCTGAACTTACTCAGCCAGTGCGGCATTCTTGCGTAACCGATCTAAGTAATCCGTCCATTGCTGTGCGGCCTCCCGACGCTGCGGCAGCAACTGCGCGCGGGCATACACGGCACCCAGTGCACCTGGCATGCGGTGTGATAACGACAACTCCAGTACAATCGGATCGATACCTAAATGTTCGTGAGCGATAGTGCGGTAGGTGGCGCGGAAACCGTGCGCAGTGATGCGGTATTCCGGCCAGATCCGCTGGTAGGCCTTGGCCAGAGATGTGGCGTCAACTGGATAGCCTGGGTAGACCGGCGATACAAAGACCCAGCCATTGCCCGCTTCATCCACCACCCGCCGTTCATGTAGTTCACGCAACAGCACAAGGGCTTGCTCCGGCAGTGGCACGATGTGTTTGCTCTTATCCAGATGGCGTGTTTTCCCTACGACATAGCGCCAGTCGGCGCTGACCAGATCGATGTCTTCCCAACGCATTTTCACCAACTCGCCGGGGCGAACCGGCAGCATGACCAGCAAGCGCATCGCAGTGCTCACGCTGCTCGGGCTGAGCTCATCCAGACGAAGCAGAAGGTGGCCCAAATCGGCTGGTCGTTCGATCGCTGGATTACTGGTCACCACATGGCGAACCTTGAGCTCTTCGGTGTTGCTCAGCGCCACGTTACGCTCCACCCAGCCACGGCCCTCAGCGAAACCGAGCACGGCACGGATGATGGTACGCACGCGCTTGGCCATGGCCAGTGTGCGTGCTCGGCGCAGGGTAGCGATGATCTCGATGATGTGGTCCAGTTTGATCTCGCTGACGGGAATGTTGCCGATCGTGGGCAGGATGTGATTGTTCAAAGCGCCGCGAAAGCCCGCGAGGGATTTGCTCACGAGGTCGTGCGACTTGAAGGCCAGCCACTGTTCAGCGACGTAACTGAATGTGCGTTCCTCATTGAGTAGCTGATCGGCGATTTTCTTGCGTTTGGCCTTCAGCGGGGCGACGTGATGAGCTACGTTCTGGCGCGCGGCTCGGGCCAAGTCGCGGGCGTCTTTCAAGCCAATGTCGGGATAACGGCCGATCGCGTACACGTTCTCCTTGCCGTTCAGGCGATACCTCATCCGCCAGTATTTTGCGGCAGGCTTGTTCGACTTCTGCGAGGCCTGAACATGCAGGTAAAGACCGGGTACCTCGCCGTCGGCGTACTTGCCGGGTTCAGCAATGGCACGCAAGAAGGCATCGCTGAGTTTACGCCGCAATGCAGGCGTGGGGAGGGAAGTCGTCATGTGCGGGTACTTTTTTTCGAAATGTAAAAAGTACCCAAAAATATACCCGCAAGCGCATTGGAAATGAGCGGAATACGACGGACGGCCTTAGACGCAGGATCAGGTTAAGATACTGATTTTATTGGTGTTTGCGGATCTTGATGGAAGTCAGTCACAAGCTATCGGGATCCCCAAAGAACATCTGTATCCGCGACCGCAGCCACCGCTCCGCCGGGTCATTGTCCTGTGCCCCGCGCCAGGCCATGTGCAGTTCGAAACTGCGCACGGGTATCGGCAGATCCTCAGCCCGCAGGCCGCCGGCGGCCGTCAGTGCATCCGCCGTGTAGTCCGGTACCGTAGCCACGATATCGGTGCCTGCCAGCAAGCTCCCCAGCCCGTTGAACTGCGGTACCGCCAGCACCACGTGGCGCTTGCGGCCGATTTCTTCCAGGGCTTCGTCGATGAACCCGGACAAGTCCCCGGCAAACGACACCAGCGCATGGGGGCGGGCGCAGAAGTCATCCAGGGTGATGCTGCCGGGTACGCTGTCGGCGCGCAGCAGTTTCGGCATGCTGCGGCGCAGCACCTTGCGCTTGGCGTTGGCCGGCAGTTCGCTGGTGTAGCTGACCCCCACCGAAATCTCGCCCGAGGCCAGCAGGGTTGGCATCAGCAAGTAGTTGACCCGTCGCACCACCAGCACGATACCGGGCGCTTCGGCGCGAATGCGCTTGAGCAGTTGCGGCAGCAAGGCGAACTCGGCGTCGTCCGACAGGCCGATGCGGAACACCGCATTGCTGGTGGCCGGGTCGAATTCGGCGGCGCGGCTGACTGCAGTGGAAATCGAATCCAGTGCCGGTGACAGCAGGGCGAAGATCTCGTGGGCCCGTGCCGACGGCTCCATGCTGCGCCCTGTGCGCACGAACAACGGGTCATCGAACAGATTGCGCAGGCGCGACAGCGCCGCGCTGATGGCCGGTTGGCCGAGAAACAGTTTTTCTGCGGCACGGGTCACGCTGCGCTCGTGCATCAGCGTTTCGAACACGATCAGCAGGTTGAGGTCTACACGACGCAGGTCGTTTCGATTCATCGGTGCGCTTCGCCTAATGTGGGGCAGAGGTGAATCTTAAGGCCAAAGGCTGTTACCCTGCACGGGTTTAGGGGGACCAATCGCAGGGAAAGTCAGGTGCCCAATCGATGACAAGCATGTCGACTATTAATGCCCACTGATGGTCTAACGGGCAAAGCCCGGATAGAGTCAGTGGTAATTAGAGGTTCACAAAGGCGAGGTATGCGATGTCCCGCATGATCCGTTTCCACAAGTTCGGCGCTGCCGACGTGCTCCGTTGCGAAGAGCAGGCCGAACCGTCACCCGCTGCCGACGAGGTGCAGATCCGCGTCGAAGCGGTTGGCGTCAGCTGGTATGACGTGCTTTGGCGCCAGAATCTGGCACCGTCCCAGGCGCGTCTGCCAGCGGGGATCGGTCACGAAATGGCCGGGGTGGTGACTGCGGTCGGGGAAGGGGTCGATGACATTGCCGTCGGTGATCGGGTCGCCAGCTTCCCGGCCACCAGTGCCAACGATCACCCGGTGTACGGCGATGTCATCGTACTGCCCCGTACAGCCATCACGCGCTACCCGAATGTGCTCACCCCGATCGAGGCCAGCGTGCACTACACCCCGCTGCTGATCGCCTACTTCGCCTACGTCGACCTGGCACGGGCCAAGGCCGGGCAGACAGCACTGGTCACCGATGCCAGCCATTGCGCCGGGCCTGCCTTCGTGCAGCTGGGCAGGGCCCTGGGGCTGAAAGTGTTCGCCGCCACCAAGGAAGCGGCGCAGCGTGACTACCTGCTGGGTTTGGGCGCAGACAAAGTGATCGTCACCGAAGAGCAGGACCTGCTGCTGCAGATTGGCAAGTACACCGATGGCCGTGGTGTGGACATGGTGCTCGACGGCATGGGCGGCCCGCAGATGTCGCTGTTGGGTGATGTGCTGGCGCCGCGTGGCAGCCTGGTGCTGTACGGTCTGCAAGGCGGCAACCAGACGCCGTTCCCGGCCTGCGCGGCATTCCAGAAGAACATTCAGTTCTATGTGCACTGCATCGGTAATTTCACCGGCAAGCCAGAGCTTGGCATCAGCCAGGACCAGGTGGCACTGCAGCGTGCCTTGCGCGATATCAACCAGTTCACCGCCGATCAGCTGCTGACACCGCAGATCATCAAGGTGTACCCGTTCGAGCAGGTGGTCGAGGCGCATCGCTACATGGACCAATGCCCGTGCGGCGGGCGCGTCGTGCTGGACATGTCGCAACACTGACGGTGGATGGCGCAAGCAGAAAACCCGGGCAATGTCCCGGGTTTTTTATGCGCGGAGTAAAGTGTTTCAACACTTAAAGTAGGACTGTTCCTACAATAACCCCAGATGTGGACTACATATAAGTCCGTAGCTTTCGGGCTGTCAGAAATATCCCGGCAAATAATCAGCCTTGAACGCTTTTGCCTTGCGAGTCACTGTGAGCTGACACGGATGCTGAATGGTTTTTTTACCCTGAACTGTATCTTCAATTCATGCTGCCTCCCTCTCGATAATGGCCCAATGATAGTTTGTGCAAGGAACGTGGGATGAGCATGGCTATGCCTGATATAGAGCAGCATGTGGCAGCGACAGGCCATCGCAGGGGTGGTTTCTTCTCGATGGCTTGGCGACAGTGAAGGGTTACGTCATTACTTTCATTTTGTTGTAAGAAATTTCTTCTAGGTAAGTTCGGCGCATGTTCACGTTCAAGTGTTGGGTACCGCATGCGCTGGCTGCATGAAGTTGATGAGGTGATTGCGTGACTGCTATTCACGACCAGGCGATGCATTATATCTACCAGCAAGTACTCGAGCGCTTGTTGAACCACATGTCCCAGGCCCAGCGCGCTTCCTTGCAGTTGCTGATACAACGCCTGTTGGTCGCTGCAGGCGGGCCGGAGTACATCGGTACTTTCAGCTTGCAGGTATTGCAAGGGAGCGACCGCCATAGCAGCCGGCTGCTGGCCATGTTGCGTGCCGCGCAACTGAGCATTGCCCTGCGTTCGCCGGTAACCTTCCAGCTGCGGGTATTGGTGGTCAGCCTGCCGGTTGCCGATAGCGCCACGCTGGAAGCTCACGAGCGCAGTTTTAGCGCGTTGTTCATGCAGGATGACCCGCGGGTGCAATTGCAGATGATCGAGGGGTGCGCAGTGGTGCCGTTCAGTCGTCGGCACTCGGTAATGCCTGAGCGCTGGCTGCTGGCGAGGGACGCGATGTTGATGTTCGGCCACATGATCGATGCCAGGCCGGAAGCCCTGCTGGGCTGCCGCCTGCACCTGGAGCTGGCGGGGGCCGTGGTTCAGGCGCTGCAGGCAGCGGTGCCTCCCGATGCGTTGGTCACCGCCATGCCCGGGCTGCAGCGGCGCCGATACCTGGCCTGGGCCCGGCGTAGCCTGCGCCTGGCCGGCGTGCGTGGCTCGCATGCAGTGCACCAGTGCCTGGCGGCGCTGGCCCAAGGGCTGAGCCGATTGCACGGTGCTGTTGGGGGCGCACCGGGTGGTCAGCACGAGCCGGTTCCAGGCGCCGTACCGGAGCGCGCGCCGGTGCGGCTGATTGCTATTGATGACCTGTTGCCGCACTTGCTTGAAGAGCCGCAGCTTGACGCGATGCTGGGTTGTCACTTCGAGACGGCTGCGGATGCTTTGCCGCTGTCCGAATTCGTTGACTCGCTAGCCACGGCCCAGCTGCATGAACTGCGCGCCCGCAGTCTGGAGCCGCTGGCCGGGCGCCCAGCGCTGAGGCTGGCAGGGCAGGCGGGCGGCAGCAAGCAGCGTGACGCCGCGTCGTTGCTATTGGGCAAAGCCTACGGCATCAATCAGGCCCAACTGGTGTGCCTGCTGTTCAGCCCGTTTGCCAGGCAGGGGAAAAACCTCGAGCGGTTCTTGCAGTGTCGGCACGCCGACATGGTGGTGGCGTTGCCGTACCTGCACAGGGCCTTGCAAGGCAAACCCTGTCCCGATGCAGTCAAAGCCTGGCTGGTGAATACCAGTGGCTTGCCGTTGGGGCAACTGCGGCAAATTTATGATGGGCAGTTGCCGCTGGCGGGATGGCGCCTGCTTAACAACCTGGCCCGCCGCGATGTACACCTGAGGCTGCTGCCGCAGCTGACGTTGGGGCGGCGGCGTGGTGTTGCGGGGCTGCCTTGATGGGGCGAGCGGCCCCAGGCGAGTTCGCGTATCGCAAGGTGTATCGCTACCTGGAAGCGTTGATCGAACAAGCTGCAGGCGTTGGCACATGCCGGTTGCCGTCATTGCGTGAGCTGTCCCGGCGGCTGCGGGTGTCGTTGGCCACGGTACAAAGTGCCTACAGCCTGCTGGAAGAGGAGGGCCGTGTACACTGCCTGCCGAGGTCGGGCTATTACGTACAGAACGGTGGCAAAGATCAGGCTGTGGCCGTGGCCCGGCAGCCTCCCTTGCCGACGCAGCCACTGTTGGAGCGCATGCTGCTTGGTCACGAACGGCGTTTGGCCCGTCAGCGTGATCGCAGCGTTGCGTCCTGGGAAGCGCTGGGTAGCGCCCGTTTGCGCAGTGCCGTGGCTGAGCGATACACCCGCTGCTCCAACCAGTACTGGCATGCCGATGACGTCCATCTGGCCCCCGATGTGCTCGCGTTGCTGGAGACGCTGCTTGCGGCGCTGGCCCTTCAAGGTGGTACCGCATTGGTGCATTCGCCCTGTTGCTGGCAAGTGTTGCGCGCCCTGGCGCGTGCCGGCATGCGCGTGCTGGAGGCACCACTGGATGCCCGTGGCAACCCCGAGCTGCACGCGTTGGCCAGGCTGCTGGGTAGCGAGCCGGTAAGCCTGCTGGTCATGCCGTCTTGCCTGGGCATGCCACAAGGGCGGCTGGTTTCCCCGTATTACCAGCAGCAGCTCGGTCTTTTGCTTGGCCAGCACCCTGTATGGCTGCTGGAAAACGACCTGGACAGCGAGCTCTGTTTCGACGGGCCGCCGAGCACACGCCTGCGTGACTGGATCGACCCGCGCTGGCTTCTGGTGATGGGCACGTTCGAGGCCGCAGTGGGGGCAGAGGCGCCGTATGCCTATTTACTGAGCTGTGACACCGTGTTGGCCAAGGCATTCGCTGAACGGGCGTTTCGGCTTGCGCCGCTACGTTTGCAGGCGCTTGCTCACATGCTCGGCAAGGGGGAAATCGAAACGCAGCTGGTACAGCAACGCACAGACTTGCAAAGGCGTACGCAATACCTGGCGCATGTACTGCAATCGCAATTCGGCCAACGGGTGGTCTTCGACATGCCGCAAGGTGGGCAGATGCTGTGGGTGAGCTTTTGCCAGCCGCTGGCGTGGGACGGTATTGCCGCAGCGTTGGCAGGTTCTGCACTGCACGCACTGCCGGGCGAGCAGTTCGGCCTGCCGGGGCATTACCCTCAATACCTTGCTCTGATCTGGCTGGGTGGACGCCCGGATGAACTGCAACTGGCGGTAAGGCGACTGGCGCAGGCGCTTGAGGTGCGCTGCGGGCGAAACACCCGCATCACAAGTTGAAATCAAGACGCTTGCAGGTGCTGCCAAGTGCTGCGAGAGGGCCGACAAGTGAAATGACGGCCTGAAGATCTCAAGGCTCACTCGCAGCACAAAGAGCCACCGGCAGGGGGCGTAAATTGAGTACGCCTCAGGGTTGCTCTTGCCCTTGACGCAAACGGGTACTGACCAGCGCCGCACATACCAGCAACGCTGCAATGATCCACAACCCGTTGCGGGTGCTGCCGGTGGTCTGCTCGATCAGGCCCATCACCGACGGCCCGACGAAGCCGCCAAACAGACCGCAAGTGGTGACGAAGGCCAGGCCCGCCGCCAACGCACTGCCGCTCAGTCGGCTGGAGGGAAAGACGAAGATGATCGACTGCACCACGAACAGCATCAGCGCGGTCAGGGAAAACCCGAGCAGGCCGATGAACGAGTTGGCCAGCGATGCCAGCAGCAATCCGGCCGCCATGGTCAGCAGGCCAAAGAACAGCAGCGTGCGGCAGCGGCGTGGCGAGGTGGCCAGGCGTGGGAAGGTCGCTGCGCCAATGGCTGCTGCAATCCACGGCACCGCTGTAAGCAGGCCGACCTGGAAGGGCGAAAGCGCAGCGTAGGTGCCGATAATGCCCGGCAGGAAGAAAATCACCGTGTAGATGGTGATCTGGTGCACGAAGTAGACCACGATCGCCAGCCAGATCTGCCGGTCGCGGAACATCTGCCCCAGCTTGCTCTGCTGCGGTGCGGCCGCCTGCTCTGCGGCCAGGCGGCGCTCGATGTCCTGGGCGTCGGCAGCCGTCAGCCAAGGTGCCGAGGCTGGACCGTCCGGCAGCTTCTTCCACACCACATAGGCCAGGGCTACGGCAGGCAGGCCTTCGAGCACGAACAGCCATTGCCAGCCATGCCAGCCCAGTACACCGTCCAGCTCCAGCAGGGCACCGCCCAGCGGGCCGCTAAGGATGTTGGCCAGGCACACACCCAGCAGGAAGTACCCCGTGGCACGGGCGCGTTGTTCGCGGTCGAACCAGTAGGTCAGGTACAGCATTACCCCGGGGAACAGGCCAGCTTCGGCGACCCCCAGCAGCAGGCGCATGATGTAGAACGAGGTTTCACCCTGAACGAAGGCCATGCCTGCCGAGAGCAAACCCCAGGTAATCATGATACGGGTGATCCAGAAGCGCGCGCCCACCCGGTGCATGATCAGGTTGCTGGGCACTTCGGCCAAGGCATAGGTAAGGAAGAACAAGCCCGCGCCCAGGCCATAGGCGGCTGCCGAAAGGCCCAGGTCGATGCCCATGCTGGCTTTCGCCAGGGCGATGTTGGTGCGGTCAAGAAAGCTCATCACGTAGACGACGATGAGCAGTGGCATCAATTTGCGTAGCAGCAGGCCGTTCAAGCGCTGCTCATGGGTGGTGGCAGGGGCGCAAGCCGCTGCGCGGGTGAGGGTTGTCATTGTTTTTTTCCCCGTGAAAAGTGCTGGTGGTGTGCCGCGCAGCAGCGGCACACTCAGGTCTGTGGGTCAGGAACGGTTGATGTCGAGCCACACTGCGCCGTTGGGGTACTGATAACGTTCCAGGGTCTCAGCGTGCATCTCGATGCTGTAGCCAGGGCGTTGTGGCGGCATGTAGCGCCCGCGATGGATCACCACCGGGTCGATGAAGTGCTCGTGCAGGTGGTCGACATACTCCAGCACCCGGTTGTGCAGCGAGGCAGACACCGCGATGTAGTCGAAAAGCGCGATGTTCTGCACATACTCGCACAGCCCGACGCCACCGCCGTGCGGGCAGACCGGCACGTCGTACTTGGCGGCCATCAGCAGCACGATCAGGACCTCGTTAAGGCCGCCCAGGCGGGCTGCGTCCAGCTGGCAGAAGTCCAGTGCACCGGCCTGGAACATCTGCTTGAACATCACCCGGTTGTGGCAGTGCTCACCGGTGGCGACACCGATTGGCGCAATGCGCTGGCGAATGGTGGCGTGGCCGAGAATGTCATCGGGGCTGGTCGGTTCTTCGATCCAAAGCGGTTCGAAGGCGGCCAGGCGGCGCATGTTGGCCACCGACTCTTCGACGCCCCACACTTGGTTGGCATCCATCATCAGGGTGCGTTCCCAGCCTATTTCGTCGCGCAGGATGCTGGCGCGGCGGATGTCTTCTTCCAGGTCGGCCCCGATCTTCTGTTTGATGTGGGTCCAGCCGTCTGCCACGGCCTCGCGGGCCAGTTTGCGCATTTTCTCTTCGCTGTAGCCCAGCCAGCCCGGGGCAGTGGTGTACCCGGGGTAGCCTTCACGCAGCATGTGTGCTTCGCGCTGGGCTTTGCCCGGCGCCTGGCGGCGCAGCAGGGCGATGGCCTCTTCGGGGGTGAGCACGTCGGTGACGTAGTTGAAGTCCAGGCAGCGCACCAGCTGCTCTGGCGTCATGTCGGCCAGCAGTTTCCACACGGGCTTGCCCTCGTGCTTGGCCCACAGGTCCCACACCGCGTTGATGATGGCGGCGGTGGCCAGGTGGATCACGCCCTTTTCCGGGCCCAGCCAGCGCAACTGGCTGTCGCTGACGGTAAAGCGATGCCAGAAAGCGCCCATGTCGGCGCTGATTTCTTCGAGCGTAAGCCCGACGATCAAGGGGGCCAGCGACTGCACCGCTGCCGCGCATATCTCGTTGCCACGGCCAATGGTGAAGGTCAGGCCGTGGCCTTCGAGGGCTGCAGCGTCGGTGTGCAGCACCACGTAGGCCGCCGAATAGTCGGGGGCACTGTTCATGGCGTCGGAGCCATCCAGCGACAGCGAAGTGGGGAAACGGATATCGCGAACGCTCAGGTGGGTAATGCGTATGCTCATGGTCGACTCTTGTTCTGTTCAGGCACAGGGAGAGCTGACTGTAGGTTGTCGAGCGATACAGGCATAATCGCCAAATCTTAATCAGTGATATCGGATTCGATATGTCTCGCTTGCCACCTGACAAGGCCCAGGCGCCTGCCAGCCTCGGTGCCTTGAAGATTTCCAGCCGTCAGATCACGTTGCTCAATGCCCTGGGCGAATTCGGCAACCTGCGCCGCGCCGCCGCCGCGATGCACACCACGCAACCGGCCGCCAGCCTGTTGCTACAGCAGCTCGAGGAGCGCCTGGGGGTACGTTTGTTCGAGCGCCTGCCCCGGGGGATGCAAGCGACGCTGTATGGCGAGGTGATGATTCGCTATGCGCAAAACGCATTGCATGAGTTCGATCATGCCCAGGCGCAAATCGCCGAACTGGCGCGCGGGGCGTTGGGCCTGGTGCGGGTGGGCAGCGTCATGGGCCCGGTACCGGGCGTGCTGACCAAGGCGGTGCTGGCCTACAAGCGCGACCAGCCCAAGGTGCGTATCTCGCTGGAAGTGGGCACCAGCGACACCTTGCTGCCGGCCTTGCTACGCGGTGATTTCGATATGGTGGTGGGGCGCCTGCCGGACCAGAGCGACAGCCAGGAACTGAATATCGAGCTGTTCGACGGCGGTGAGCAGATGCGCGTAATTGCTCGCGCAGGTCATCCCTTGGCGACAGCCACAGGGCTGCAGCTGGCCGACCTGGTGAGCTTGACGTGGATCTTGCACCCCATCGGCAGCCCGATGCGCCGTCGCGTCGAAAGCGCATTGCAGGCCGGCGGCATGGTGCAGTCGCTGGATATCGTCGAAACCGCTTCGATCCTGGCGACCACTGCCATGCTCGAAGCGTCCGAAATGATTGCGGTGGTGCCCAATGACGTGGCCCAGCATTATGCCCGCTATGGCATGGTCGCCATCCTGCCGGTGGAGTTGCCACTGGCGATGGCCAACCTCGGCGTGCTGACCCTGCGCTCGCGGCCCAACTCGGTTGCCCTTGATACCTTGCTGCGCTACCTGCGGGCACAATAACTTTCACCTGCATGAGGCCCTGCGTCTATGCCGCCGGACATGACCCATTCCAGCTTTTGCAACTGGATCCGCTACAAGCACCTGGTGTTGATCGACACGCTGGCGCGCACGCGCAATATGCACGCCACCGCCACGCGCATGAACCTCAGCCAGCCGGCGCTCAGCAAAATGCTGCGTGACCTTGAGGAGCAGTTCGGCTTTGCCCTGTTCGAGCGCCTGCCTCGCAGCATGCCACCCACCGAGTTGGGAGAATACGTGGTGCGGTACGCCCAGGGTGCCCTGGCCGAGTCGCAACAGTTCGTCGACCAGGTCAACCGCCTGCGCAACGGCGGGCACGGTTTCATCCGGGTTGGCGGGATCTTTGCCGCGACCGCATTGGTATTGCCGCAGGCCATCGCCGCCATCAAGGCGCGAAGCCCGTTACTGTCGATTGAAGTGGTGGAGCATTCCAGCGATTACCTGCTGACCATGCTCGAGCAGAACAAGCTGGACATCATGATTGGCCGCTTCACAGAGGAACGCTTCGGTCAGCTGTTCGACTTCCAGCCGCTTGAGCCTGAACCCTTCAGCCTGGTGGTGAACAGCGAGCACCCGCTCAACCGGCTCGACAACACACCGCTTGAGGCGCTAGGCGATTGGCCGTGGGTGCTGTACCCGGTGGGTACGCCGATCCGCAACCGCCTGGAGCAGGCGTTCCGAGTGGCCGGAATCGCCACGCCTGCCGACTGCGTGGAGACCATCTCCATGCCCATGTTCCTGCAGTTGCTGCAATCGGCACCGATGATTGCCATGCTGCCGCGCTCGATGGTGGCCGCGCAGTTGGCCAGCGGGCAGTTCAAGGAGCTGCGCAGCCCTTTGCAGGTGTCCGCGCTGGAGTATGGTGTGGTCACCCGCAAGGATGAACCGCTGAGCGCCTCCGCCAGGGCGTTTGTCGAGATTCTGCTGGAGGGCGCGCAGCGACGGCGGCAATCTCCGGCAGATGCTGCGTTCCACCCCTAGCCGATTGAAGATCACGCACCCAAATACCCTTGCGATAACTCCAGGTTATCGCTCGATCGGATCATCTCATTGGGAATGCGGCACCAGGCTTCTTACAGTGGCGACAGCCATAACAAGAAGTCAGCCGCTCCGCCCTGAGAGGTCCCATGCAACTGATTGCCAAATCCGGTGACCCCGCCGTCATCCGCCTCAACCCTTTGGACAACGTCGTCATCGCCCGCCAGGCCCTGGCGCCGGGCGTGCGCCTGGATGCCGAGGCGATTACCGTGCGCCAGCCCATCCCTTCAGGCCACAAGCTCGCCACCGAGCCTGTGGCGCAAGGCCAGCCGTTGCGCCGTTACGGGCAGATCATCGGGTTTGCGTCCCAGGCGATCGACGCTGGCGACCATGTGCACGTGCACAACGTGCAGATGGGCGATTTTGCCCGCGACTACGCGTTTGGTGTCGATACCCGCAGCCTGCCAGGCTGCGCCGCGCAGTTCCAGGGCATCGTGCGCGCCGATGGCCGTGTCGCTACCCGCAACTACATCGGCATTCTCACCTCGGTGAACTGTTCGGCAACCGTGGCCCGAGCCGTGGCCGACCATTTCCGCCGTGACATTCACCCCGAGGTGCTGGCCGACTACCCGAATGTCGACGGTGTGGTCGCCCTGACCCACGGTGCCGGCTGCGCAGTGGACCCGAGCGGTGAAGCCTTGGGCCTGCTGCGCCGCACCCTGGCCGGGTACGCCGTCCACCCCAACTTCGCTGCCGTGCTGATCATCGGCCTGGGCTGCGAAACCAACCAGATCGAAACCCTGCTGGAAACCCAGGGCCTGCAGGCGAGTGCGCAACTGCGCGCCTTTACCATCCAAGGGATCGGGGGCACCTCGAAAACCATCGCTGCCGGTATCGCCCAGGTCAAGGCGCTGTTGGCCGAGGCCAATCAGGTACGGCGCCAGCCGGTCAGTGCCCGCCACCTGGTGGTCGGCCTGCAGTGCGGCGGCTCAGATGGCTATTCGGGGATCACCGCCAACCCGGCACTGGGCAATGCCGTTGACCGCCTGGTGGCCGCCGGTGGTACCGCCATTCTCTCCGAAACCCCGGAAATCTATGGTGCCGAGCACTTGCTCACGCGCCGCGCGGTAAGCCGTGAGGTGGGGGAGAAGCTGGTGGCGCGCATTCGCTGGTGGGAAGACTACTGCCAGCGTATGAACGCCGAATTGAACAACAACCCCTCGGCCGGCAACAAGGCCGGGGGGCTGACCACTATCCTCGAGAAATCCCTGGGCGCAGTGGCCAAGGCAGGTTCCAGCAACCTGGTCGATGTGTATCAGTACGCGCAAGCCGTGCGTGCCCAGGGCCTGGTGTTCATGGACACCCCCGGCTACGACCCGGTCTCGGCCACCGGTCAGGTGGCCGGCGGGGCCAACCTGATCGCCTTCACCACCGGCCGCGGCTCGGCCTACGGCTGTGCCCCGGCGCCATCGATCAAGCTGGCAACCAACAACCGGGTGTTCGAGCACCAGCAAGAGGACATGGACGTCAATTGTGGCGGCATCGCCGATGGCTCCACCAGCATCGAAGAGCGCGGCGCATTCATCTTCGAGCAAATGCTGCGCATTGCCTCCGGGGAACGCAGCAAGAGCGAACAGCACGGCTACGGGCAAAACGAGTTCGTCCCGTGGCAGATCGGCGCCGTGACCTGATTGACCGCTCCCGTCCCATTTGCGAGGCAACTGCAATGATTCAAACCACACGGTACAACGTGCAAACGCTTACCACGTTTGTCGAGCAACTGTTCATGAAAGCCGGAGCCGACGTGGAGGTCGCCCAGGTGGTGACCAGGGTGCTGCTCGAAGGCGAACTGCTCGGCCACCGTACCCATGGCCTCAACCTGGTCAGCCGCTACATCGACGGCGTGCTCAGCGGGCAGGTCAAGGCCCGCGCGCAGGCGCTGGAGCAGGTCGCCGACAGTGGTGTTTCCAGCCTGTTCGACGGCCACTACGTGTTGGGGCCCTATTGCGTCAGCCGGGCACTGGATTGCGCGGCCGCGGGCGCGATCAAGCAGGGCATCGGTATTGCGGTAGTACGCCGCGCTGCCCATATCGGCTGCCTGGCCGCCTACCTCAAGCCATACACCGACCAAGGGTTGCTGGCCATCGTCTACTCGTCGGATCCGTCGGTGGGGTTGGTCTGTGCTCATGGTGGCATCGACCCGGTGTACACCCCCAACCCGATTGCTGCCGGTATCCCGACCCAGGGTGAGCCGATCCTGCTGGACGTCAGCATGTCCACCGTCACCCTCGGCCTGGTCGGCCAATGCCGCGATGCCGGCCGACGTCTGCCGCACCCGGTGCTGGTGAGCAATGACGGGCAGCTCAGCGATGACCCGGGCGATTTCTTTACCCACCCGCAAGGCAGCATCCTGCCGCTCGGCGGCCAGGCCTTTGGCCATAAAGGGTTTGCCCTTGCGCTGTTGGTCGAAGCCCTCACCTCGGGGCTGGCCGGCCATGGGCGCAAGGATGCACCGGACCAGTGGGGTGCCTCGGCGACTGCGCTGGTGATTGACCCGCGCATGTTCGGCGGCCTGGAGGCGTTCCTCGACGAAACCAGCTTCTTGGGGGGATTGGTTCTGGCAAGCCGCCCGCTCGACCCCGAACGCCCGGTACGCCTGCCCGGGCAAGCAGGCCTTGCCCTGCGTCGCCAGGCCGTGGAGCAGGGCGTGAGCCTTTCGCCGCAGTTGATAGCCGACCTTGAGCGCGTGGCTGGGCAGTTGCAACTGCCGGGACTTTTCCAATGATGCACAGCAAGGGAACACAGATGACTGATCGAACGAACGCCAATCAACCGCTGCCACTGAACCATGATGCCAGCGTTTTTGACAGCGGCAGCTGGGTAGGGCGCGTCTGGTTGCCGGAGCAGGGGCCGGCGGTGGTGCTGGTGAAAGCCGGCGCTGTCTACGACATCAGCACCCACGTGGCGACCGTCTCGGCGCTGCTGGAAGTGGACGATCCGGTGGCCTACCTGCGTGCCTTGCCGCTGGCCGAACCCTTGATTGCGCTGCCGGCATTGCTGGGCAACAGCGATCCCGCACGGCGCACCCCGCACCAGCCGTGGCTGCTGGCGCCGATCGACCTGCAAGCGGTGAAGGCCGCTGGTGTGACCTTCGCCACCAGCCTGCTGGAGCGTGTGGTAGAAGAACAAGCCAAGGGCGACCCGGCCAAGGCCGACGCCATCCGTGACACCCTGGCCAGCCGCATCGGCGCCGACCTGTCGCAGATCGTGCCCGGCTCGGCTCAGGCCGAAGCGCTGCGCAAGGTGCTGGTAGAGCAGGGCCTGTGGTCGCAGTACCTGGAGGTGGGTATAGGCCCGGATGCCGAAGTGTTTACCAAGGCCCAACCGCTGTCCGCGGTTGGCCACGGCGCCGACATCGGCATCCACCCCAAGTCCAGCTGGAACAACCCAGAACCGGAAGTGGTGCTGGCCGTGTCGAGCAATGGCAGCATCAAGGGCGCCATGCTCGGCAACGACGTCAACTTGCGCGACTTCGAAGGGCGTAGCGCGTTGCTGCTGTCCAAGGCCAAGGACAACAACGCTTCCACTGCACTGGGCCCGCTGCTGCGGTTGTTTGACGAAAGTTTCGGCCTGGACGATGTGCGTGCTGCCGAGGTGGACCTGCGGGTGGAAGGCGAGGACGGCTTCATCCTCTCCGGGCGCAGTTCCATGCGCCAGATCAGCCGTGACCCGCAAGACCTGGTGCAGCAAACCCTCAACGAAAACCACCAGTACCCTGACGGCCTGGTGCTGTTCCTCGGTACCCTGTTCGCCCCCAAGCAGGACCGCGATCAGCCGGGTAACGGCTTTACCCACAAACCGGGTGACGTGGTGAGCATCAGCAACCCGCAACTGGGTACCCTGTGCAACCGCGTGACCACCAGCGATCTGGCACCGCAGTGGGACTTCGGCCTGCGCGCGTTGATCGACAACCTCGGCCGGCGTGGCCTGCTGGAGGTTGCGGCCACCGCCCGCCCGCTTTGAACGGCTCGCTGCGTCAGGGAGGGGCGCAGCATCATCGAGGGATCGTCAAGGCGCTGACAGCGCGGCAACAATAATAATAAAGGTCATCACATGAACCCAATGAAGAAGTACCAGCGCATTACCGTCGTGTTCCTGCTGCTGATCGGCATCGTCAACTACCTGGACCGTAGTGCGCTGTCGATCGCCAACACCTCCATCCAGAAAGACATGATGATCAGCCCGTCGCAGATGGGCATCCTGTTGTCGGCGTTTTCCATTGCCTATGCCTTTGCCCAGTTGCCAATGGGCATGATCATTGACCGCCTGGGCAGCAAGATCGCCCTCGGCGCTTCGTTGCTGGGCTGGTCGGTTGCCCAGGCGGCGTTTGGCATGGTCAACAGTTTTGCCGGTTTCATGGGCCTGCGGGTGTTGCTGGGGATTGGCGAGGCGCCGATGTTCCCATCGGCGGCCAAGGCATTGTCGGAGTGGTTCGACGCCAACGAGCGCGGCACCCCGACCGGTGTGGTCTGGTCGTCGACCTGTCTTGGCCCCTGCCTGGCGCCGCCGTTGCTGACGCTGTTCATGGTCAACTTTGGCTGGCGCGGCATGTTCATCATTACCGGCGTGATCGGCGTGGTGCTGGCGCTGTGCTGGCTGACCTTCTACAAGAGCAAGGCCCGTTTTCTGGCAGAGCTTGCCGCCGAGGGCAAACCGCTGCCGAGTGAGCGCCAGGCTGCGGCCGCCACGGCAACCGCGCCGAAGGCTTCGTACTTTGCCGGCTGGCTTGATCTGTTCAAGCACCGCAGTACCTGGGGCGCGGTGTTGGGTTTCATGGGGGTGATCTACATGCTCTGGCTGCACTTGACCTGGCTGCCGGGCTACTTCGAGCGCGAGCATGGCCTGGACCTGTACAAGACCGCCTGGGTGGTGTCGCTGGCGTATGGCTTCGGTGCGGCGGGTACCATCGTTGCCGGGCGCTTCTGTGACTGGCTGGTAAGGCGTGGCATGAGCGTACTGGGCAGCCGCAAGTTCAGTGTCATCACTGGCCTGGTGCTGGCAGCGCTGTTCACCTTGCCACTGTCGTTCGTCACCGGCCTGACGGGGTGCATCATGCTGCTTTGCCTGGCGCTGTTCAGCATCAATATGGCCAGTGCCACCGCCTGGATGATCGTCAACACCATTGTCGACAGCCAGCGCGTGGCCTCGTTTGGCTCGATCCAGAACTTCGGCGGTTACATCGCAGGCTCGGTGGCACCGATCGCGACGGGCTTCAGCATCCAGTACTCGGGCTCGTTCACCACAGCGTTCATGATCAGCGCGGTGGTGGCGCTGTGCTCGGCGGTGGCGTACTTCCTGCTGCTACAGGCACCCATTGGCAGTGCCAAGGTCGAGGCAGGCGGGATGGCTGGCGCAACTGAACAGGCGTGAACGCTACGGGGGCTGCAGTGCAGCCCCTGAACCCTTGGTTGATTGTGACGCGACCCGCGGCGCTTGTCATGGAGGGGTATCTGTATGTATAAACAGTGCCTGTTGCCGCCATCTGACTTCCGCCCGTGATCGCCCATTCCGTCGACGACCCGTTCTACTACCTGCATAACTTCCGCCAGGTCGTGCTGTGGGTCGAACAGCGCTACCAGGACCTGCTCGATGACCAGGAACTGGCCTTCATCCGTGCCTTCAGTCAACTGCAAGCGCCAGCCCAGGCCTTGATGGTGCGCATGGTGATGCGCAAAGGCGAGTTGTTTCGCAGCGATCGGCTCGACTACGCCGAAATCGGCGATACTGCGCTGGCGCTGCAGCCGTTGCTGGCCCTCGGCTGGGTACGGGAGCCCGAGCAACTGGACCTTGAACAGCTGTTCGCGTTGCTGCGCAAGGAAGAACTGGCCCGCTGCTTCGCCCGGCAACTGAACCGCCCGCGCGCGGCCAAGCATGAGTTGTTGGCACAGCTGCAACCCCTGGCGCTGGCAGCCCGGTCACTGGTCGAGTGGTTTCCTGACAGCGAGGTGCGCATCCTCCAGTGGTGCCTGCAACCTCTGTGCGACCGCATGCGCCTGCTGTTCTTCGGCAACCTGTACCAGGACTGGTCAGACTTCGTCCTTGCCGACCTGGGCTTGCTGCGTTACGAGCAGGTGCCGTTCAGCTCCGATTCGCGTGCCTTGCAGCAACGTGACGATGTCGACCTGGCCATGGCGCTGCACCAGTGCGCCGAGCGCCTGGAGCAGGGCGGCGACCCCCTGCCGATCCTTGCCACCCTGCAGGGCCTGCACAGCAGCAACCCCTGGCTGGCCCGGCGCCATGCGCGGCTGCAATTCGCCGTGGGCCAACAATGCGAACGCCTGGGTGAATGGGACTTGGCCACGACGGTGTATGCGCAATGCAACCATCCCCAGGCGCGCATTCGCCAGGTGAGGGTGCTGGAGCGCACCGAACAGTGGCACCAGGCCCATGCACTGGCGGTGCAACTGGCTGCGGCACCTGCCAACGCGCTGGAGGTGCAGGCGCTGCAGCGCATGCTGCCACGCCTGGCGCGCAAACTCGGCGGCCCGCCACAGCGGCGCCAGCGCACCACGCCGCTGGAACTGATCGAGCTCGAACTGCCCCGCGGGGACGCTGCACTGGGCGTTGAAGAAGCCGTGCGTCAGCACCTGATGCAAGAGGGGGGGCAGGCGCATTACGTGGAGAACACGCTGTTCAACAGCCTGTTTGGCCTGTTGTGCTGGGAGGCCATCTTCGCCCCGGTGCCCGGCGCATTCTTCAACCCGTTCCAGGCCGCGCCACAGGACCTGCACGACAGCGACTTCCAGCAACGGCGCAGTGCACTGTTCGAACGCTGCCTCGGGCGGCTCGACGAGGGTAGCCATCGCCAGGCGATTCTCGACTGCTACGCGGCCAAACAGGGGCTGCAGTCGCCGTTCGTGTTCTGGTCCATGCTCAGCGAGGAACTGCTGGAGCAGGCCTTGGCTTGCCTGCCGGCCGCGGCGCTCAAGCAATGTTTCCTGCGCCTGTTGCAGGACATTCGCAACAACCGTACCGGCATGCCCGACCTGATTCAGTTCTGGCCCGAGCAGGGCCGTTATCGCATGGTCGAGGTCAAGGGGCCCGGTGACCGCCTGCAGGACAATCAGCTGCGCTGGCTGGAGTTCTGCGGGCAGCACGGCCTGCCGGTCGCGGTGTGCCACGTGCGCTGGAGCGAAACGCCTTGAGCTACAGCGTAGCGGTGCGCGCCTTGTGTGAGTTCAGCGCCAAGGTCGGCGACCTGGACCTGCGCTTCACGCCATCGCCCACCGCCCAGGAGGGTATCGAAGGGCATCAGCGGGTGGTGGCACGGCGGGCTGCTGGCTACGAGTCGGAAATCGCCCTTGAAGGCCAGTTCGAAACCCTCAGGGTACGGGGCCGTGCCGATGGCTATGACCCTGGCAGCAATCGCCTGGAAGAGATCAAGACGCACCGTGGCGACCTGGCGTGTCAACCGGCCAATCACCGTCAGTTGCACTGGGCACAGGCCAAGGTTTATGGCTGGTTGATGTGCCAGGCACGACAACTGCCCGCCATCGAGGTGGCGCTGGTGTACCTCGACGTGGACAGCGACGGCCAGACGCTGTTCACGGAGCACTGTTCGGCTGCCGAGTTGCAGGCCTTCTTCGAAACCCAGTGCCAGCGCTTTCTGGGCTGGGCCCGATCGCAGCAACGACGCCTGGCCGACCGTGACCAAGGCCTGCTGGCGCTGAGTTTCCCCTACCCACAGTTCCGAAAGGGCCAGCGGCAGTTGGCTGAAACCTTGTACAAAGCGGTGAGCACCGGCCGTTGCCTGATGGCCCAGGCCAGCACCGGCATTGGCAAAACCCTTGGTACCTTGTTCCCGCTGCTGAAGGCCATGGTGCCGCAGCAGCTGGACAAGCTGTTTTTTCTCACCGCCAAGACACCAGGCCGGGCACTCGCACTGGATGCCCTGCGCCAGATCACCGATGCCACGGCCCAACCTGCCCTGCGCACATTGGAGTTGATCGCCCGCGACAAAGCCTGTGAGTACCCGGACAAGGCCTGTCATGGTGAGTCCTGCCCATTGGCCGCAGGTTTCTACGACCGTTTGCCGGCTGCGCGCGAGGCTGCAGCAGCACTGCCGTTGCTCGACCGCGCCAACCTGCGTGAAGTGGCTTTGGCGCACCAGGTGTGCCCGTACTACCTGGGCCAGGAGATGGCGCGTTGGGCCGACGTGCTGGTCGCCGACTACAACTACTACTTCGATGCGCATGCTTTGCTGTTCGGCCTGACCCAGCTCAACCAGTGGCGAGTGGCAGTACTGGTGGACGAAGCGCATAACCTGGTCGAGCGTGGGCGCGGCATGTACAGCGCCAGCCTTGACCAGGGCCAGCTGCTGGCGTTGCGCCAGAGCAAACCGCCTGGGCTGGTCAGTGCGCTGGACCGCCTGAACAGGCAGTGGAACGCCCTGTATAAAGAGCAGCGTGCGCCGTACCAGGCCAGTGAGTCGCTGCCTGAAGGCCTGCTGCGCGCCCTGCAGCAGTGCGTCGGGGTGATTCAGGAGCAGATGAACCAGGCCCCCACGCACATGGACCCCCAGGTGTTGCAGTTCTACTATCAGGCCTTGCAGTTCTGCCGGGTTGCCGAGCTGTTCGACGAGCACTTTCTGTTCGACATCAGCCAGCGCCAGGGCCCGCGCAAGCGGCGGCTGGCCACGCTGTGCCTGCGCAATGTCACCCCGGCGCGGCTGCTGGCACCACGCATGCAGGCGGCGCGCAGTGTGACGCTGTTTTCCGCCACGTTGAGCCCACGGCACTTCTACAGCGACCTGCTGGGCATGCCAGCCGATACCGCTTGGCTGGACGTGGCCGCGCCGTTCCGTGCCGAACAGCTGGAGGTGCGCATTGCCAGCCAGGTGTCCACCCGTTACCAGCAGCGCCAAGCCTCCCTGGCGCCGATCGTTGACCTGATTGCCCGGCAGTATGAGCGTATGCCGGGTAACTACCTGGCGTTCTTCAGCAGCTTCGAATACCTGCAACAGGTGGCAGGGCTGTTGGCCGAGCAGCATGGGCAGATTCCGCTGTGGTCACAGGAGCCGGGCATGGACGAGGCAGCTCGCCAGGCATTTCTCGATCGCTTTGTCGCCGATGGCCGAGGTGTGGGCTTTGCCGTATTGGGCGGCGCTTTCGGCGAAGGGGTGGATTTGCCCGGCACGCGGCTGATTGGTGCGTTTATCGCTACCCTGGGGCTGCCTCAGGTCAACCCGGTCAACGAGCAGTTCAAACAGCGCCTGGGGCGGCAATTTGGCGCGGGTTTCGATTACGCGTACCTCTACCCGGGCGTGCGCAAGGTGGTCCAGGCGGCGGGCCGGGTTATTCGGGGTGATCAGGACCGTGGCGTACTGGTGCTGATTGACGAACGCTTCGCCGAGCCCCGGGTGCAGCAGATGTTTCCAGGGTGGTGGGCGGCGGCTATTGTCTAGCGGTCTTTCGCCTTTGGCGATCAGACGCAATCAGGAGGGTGAGCAAACCACCCACCAAGTTCCCCTCATGGTACACCGCCGCACGGCGGCCCAAGCACGTCAACCGGGCATTCCGTCTGCCCGGGGCCGCAGCAGGATGGGCAGGTAATGGCGCAGGAACAGCAACAGCGCCAGGCTCCAGCACAGTGCCGAAACGCTTACCCCCAGCGATGTGAACAGCGGCAGAATCACCCGGGCCAAGGTCGCCAGTTGCATCAGGGCAAAGGCCCAGGCAATGCTGGTCGGCACCTGCAATGGCCTGCCGGTGTGGCCCAGGCTGACCCGCGCCATCATAGCCAGGATCAGCCCGGTCATGGCGCCAACGGTCAGCGCGTGGGTCACCAGGCTCGGGCTCAGGGCCACCCCGCTATGCCACAACGCCATGCCCAGGCAGGCCAGGGCGAGCCAGGCGTAGGCCAGGTGTAGCGACCATAGCAACGGTACGCGCCACAGGCCACGGTCGTGCCACAGCACCAGTCGGGTCGCGTGCAGCGCGAACAAGGCAAAAAACAGCACCGCCAGGCTTGCTTGCGGCGTATCGGCCAGGCCGGTGGCAAACGCCAGCGGTACTGCGACGCCGAGCAACAGGCAGGCTCGGTCCAGCCATGGGCGGGCAGGGGCCGCGTCAAGGTGACCCAGGCCACGGCGGGTAAAGAATGGTATGACCCGGCCGCCGAGTACGGTCATCATCGCCGTCACCAGCCACAGCCCGGCAAATATTCCACGACGCTGCCACAGTTCGTCCTGGTGCAACCAGCCGGCCAAGGTCAGCCACTGGCAGGCGGCAATCAACAGCACCAGTACGACGATCGGGTAGTTGTTGCGCAGGCGCCGTTGCAGGACCGGTCGTGCCAGGCTCAATGCCACCAATGGCAGGAAGCTGCCCTCGACCAGTACCAGCAAGCTACCCGGTAGTGGCATAAACCAGCTTACCCGCCCCAGCAGCCAAAGCAGGAACACACCCTGCAGCGCCCGCCCGCTCAAGCCTGGGATGCCGCTCCAGTTCTGCACGGCGGTCAGCAGAAAACCCGCGATAATGGCGGCGGCGAAGCCGTAAAGCATCTCGTGGCGGTGCCAGGCGAGCATACCCCCGGGCGGTGCAGGGGCCAGTGCCCCAGCCAGTACGCCGGCCCACAACAGCAGGGCGATCAGCGCAAACAAACTGCCACCCAGGAAGAACGGGCGAAAACCCAGGCTCCAGACGGCTTGGCGTGGGCGTGAAGCAGTGGGTTGCAAGAGCATGGGCAGTCCTTGGTTCGTTCAGTAGGCTTCAATTGGGGTAAGATCACGATCCGTGCCAGTTGCAAAGCCCTTGAATATCAAGGTGATGGCACTTCTCAGGGTCCGAATGACACGCGCGTGTTGCGGTCATTCAGACTGGCTTGTATGTCGTTTTGACTTGCTTCAGGGTTTGCCTGGTTCAGTGCCGGCTGACGCTTCGCTACAGGATTCACGTTTTGTCCGACCTCTCGAAAAATCCGCTGCTGCAGTACATGGCCCGTCTGGCCCCATCCAGCCAGCAAACCATGCGCTACATTCTTCAGGACGCCGCCGACCGGCTAGGTTTTGTCGACTGCAACATTGTCGATGTGCCTTGGCATCGGCTCGAGCCGGGCCATGTGATTGCACTGGTGGCTGCCCTGCGTGCCGATGGCTTCGCGCCCAACAGCTCGTCGCTGTACGTCAACGCGATTCGCGGGGTGATGAACGAGGCCTGGCGTCAGGGCCTGATCGACCACGAGCAGCTGTTGCGTATTCGCGAGGTCAAGCCCGCCACGGGCAGCCGCCTGCCGCCAGGGCGCAACCTGCGCCGCAGCCTGATCCGCGAGCTGATGGATGTGTGCGCCGCCGACCCGCGGCCACAGGGGGTACGTGATGCGGCGATCATTGCCTTGCTGTACGGCACCGGCATGCGCAAGTCGGAGTCGGTCGACATCGACCTCGACCAGGTCGACTTCGAGGCGCGCAGCCTGCAGGTAGTGGGCAAGGGCAACCACCAGCTGGTCAAGTACGCACCGCCGTGGGCGTTCGAGAAGCTGCAGGCCTGGCTTGAACTGCGCCGCCAGGACCTGCCTGCCGGGGCGGAAGATGACCCGTTCCTGTTCAACCGCATCCGTCGCGGCAACCACATTACCCGGGCGCGCATTACCAAGCATGCGATCTACTACATTGCCCGCCAGCGCGGCGCGCAGGTGGGGGTGAAGATCATGCCGCACGATTTTCGCCGGGCATTCATTACCCGGGTGATCGAAGAGCACGACCTGTCGATTGCGCAGAAGCTGGCGCACCATGCCAATATCCAGACCACGGCCATCTATGACCGGCGTGATGACAACGAGCGTCGGCGAGCCGTGGACCGCTTCGATTACTGAGGCTTGATATTGTGGGGCTCAAAGCAGCCCCCTTTTCACGTATGCCGGCACCGAAACAGGGCCGACACACGCCCCTGCTTTGTGCGCCATTCCCCCGCATGCCCGATGCCAGAGCGGGCACCGCACAGGTTTCATCATCGTTCACCTGCGAAGTTGGCCCGCAACCTGCTATATCCAGCCTGCGAATTTGATCGAGTGGTCAGGCCGTGCGCGCTAGCAGGCGCCCGCGCCGGACCCTCTAAACGGCCAGCAGGCCACGGATTTCAGGGGCCGCAGGATGTCGCTCGCGGAGCAGATCGAACAACAACAAGACGATGCAGGCTGGAGTGCTCACCTGCAGTTGCGCTTTGTGCAGCGTGACGGCGTGACCCGCCTTGGTGCGTGGAAGCATTTCGGACCTCTTTTGGTGCAGCGGCCTTTCTATCCTGAAGGTGCGCCGTGCCATGTCTATGTCCTGCACCCGCCGGGCGGTATCGTCGCCGGCGACCGCCTGGAACTGGACATTCACCTGGAGCCGGGTAGCCACGCGCTGCTGACCATGCCCGGCGCCAGCAAGTTCTACCGCAGCATTGGCCCGACCGCGCGGTTGACCCAACGCTTCCACATGGCCACGGGCAGCACCCTGGAGTGGCTGCCGCAGGACAGCATCTTCTTCTCCGGCGCCCGCGCCAGCCTCGCCAGCCGTTTTACCCTCGAGCCGGGCGCCCGCCTGCTGGCCTGGGAAACCCTGTGCCTGGGCCGTCCGGTCATGAACGAGCGTTTCGACCACGGCGCCCTCGACAGCCTTTTGCACATCGAACTGCCTGACGAGGTTGGCCTGCATGAGCGCCTGCGGCTCGCAGGCGGGCACCTGGGCAAGCTGGGTGGGCATCCGCTACTCGCCACCTTTTGTGCCGCACCTGCCGATCAGGCCGTGCTGGAGCAGGTGCGCCCGCTACTCGATGAACTGGGCAACCCGGCCGGTGCGACCCTGCTCGGGTCGTTGCTGGTGATCCGCGTGCTCGACCATGACAACCAACACCTGCAACGCACCCTGCAACGCCTGTGGCATGTGCTGCGCCCGGCCATCCTCGGCCTGCCAGCCTGTCCGCCGCGTATCTGGGCTACCTGAGAGAGCGCCATGGAGCTTACCCCGAGAGAGAAAGACAAACTGCTGCTGTTCACTGCCGCGCTGCTGGCGGAGCGGCGTCTGGCCCGTGGCCTGAAGCTCAACTACCCGGAGGCCGTGGCGCTGATCAGTGCCGCGGTGCTCGAAGGCGCCCGCGATGGCCGCACAGTCGCCGAGCTGATGAGCCTGGGGCGTGAAGTGCTGACCCGTGAGCAGGTGATGCCCGGTATCGCTGAAATGCTTCACGACGTACAGGTCGAAGCGACCTTCCCGGATGGCACCAAGTTGGTGACCGTGCATGACCCCATCGTCTGAAACCGCCAAGGAGCGTCGCATGATCCCAGGTGAAATCCAGGTCGCCACGGGCGACATCGAGTTGAACAGTGGCCGAGAAACGGTCAGCGTCAGTGTGGCCAACCATGGCGACCGGCCGGTGCAGGTCGGCTCGCACTACCACTTCTATGAGGTCAACGACGCGCTGGTATTCGACCGTGCGCCAACCCTGGGCTTTCGCCTGGACATCCCGGCCGGCACTGCCGTGCGCTTCGAGCCGGGTCAGGCGCGTACCGTGCAACTGGTGGCGTACGCCGGCAAGCGTGAGGTCTATGGTTTTCAGGGCAAGGTGATGGGCGCGCTGGAGGGCAGGGCATGAGCCGTATTTCCCGTCAGGCCTATGCCGACATGTTCGGCCCCACGGTTGGCGACCGCGTGCGCCTGGCCGACACTGCGCTGTGGGTGGAGGTCGAGAAAGACTTCACGATCTACGGCGAAGAGGTGAAGTTCGGCGGCGGCAAGGTTATTCGCGATGGCATGGGGCAGGGCCAGATGCTGGCGGCCGAGGCCATGGACCTGGTGTTGACCAATGCGCTGATCATCGACCACTGGGGCATCGTCAAAGCCGACATCGGCATCAAGCATGGACGCATTGCGGTGATCGGCAAGGCCGGCAACCCCGATGTGCAGCCGGGCGTGAACGTGCCGGTTGGGCCGGGGACCGAGGTGATCGCGGCCGAGGGCAAGATCGTCACCGCCGGGGGAGTCGATTCGCATATCCACTTCATTTGCCCGCAGCAGGTGGACGAGGCATTGAACAGCGGTGTCACCACGTTCATCGGCGGTGGAACCGGGCCGGCCACTGGCACCAATGCCACCACCTGCACGCCCGGCCCTTGGTACCTTGCGCGCATGTTGCAGGCCGCCGACAGCTTGCCGATCAACATCGGGCTGCTGGGCAAGGGCAATGCCTCGCGGCCGGACGCGCTGCGCGAGCAGATTGCCGCAGGTGCTGTCGGGCTCAAACTGCATGAAGACTGGGGCTCTACGCCAGCAGCCATCGACTGTTGCCTGGGCGTGGCCGAGGAAATGGATATCCAGGTGGCGATTCACACCGACACCCTCAACGAGTCGGGCTGTATCGAAGACACGTTGGCGGCCATCGGCGACCGCACCATCCACACCTTCCATACCGAAGGTGCCGGTGGCGGCCATGCCCCGGACATCATCCGTGCGGCGGGGCAGGCCAACGTGCTGCCATCCTCGACCAACCCGACCCTGCCGTACACGATCAACACCGTGGACGAGCACCTGGACATGCTCATGGTCTGCCACCACCTGGACCCGAGCATCGCCGAGGACGTGGCCTTCGCCGAGTCGCGCATTCGCCGCGAAACCATCGCTGCCGAGGACATCCTCCACGACATGGGCGCCTTTGCCATGACCTCGTCCGACTCCCAGGCCATGGGCCGGGTTGGCGAGGTGGTGCTGCGCACCTGGCAGGTGGCGCACCAGATGAAGCTGCGTCGCGGGCCGCTGGCACCGGACACCCCATACAGCGACAACTTCCGGGTCAAGCGCTACATCGCCAAGTACACCATCAACCCGGCACTCACCCACGGCATCGGTCACGAAGTGGGCTCGGTGGAGGTCGGCAAGCTGGCCGACCTGGTGCTGTGGTCGCCAGCGTTCTTTGCGGTCAAGCCGGCTTTGGTGCTCAAGGGCGGGATGATCGTCACCGCGCCCATGGGTGACATCAACGGCTCTATTCCCACCCCGCAGCCGGTGCACTATCGGCCGATGTTCGGCGCGCTGGGGGCGGCTCGGCATGCCACACGCATGACATTCCTGCCCCAGGCGGCAATGGACCGCGGGCTGGCCGAGGCGCTGAACCTGCGCAGCCTGATTGGCGTGGTCAACGGCTGCCGGCGGGTACGCAAGCCGGACATGGTCCACAACACCCTGCAGCCGCTGATCGAAGTCGATGCGCAGACCTATCAGGTGCGTGCCGATGGCGAGCTGCTGGTCTGCGAACCGGCCAGCGAACTGCCGCTGGCCCAGCGCTATTTCCTGTTCTGAGGAGCACCCATGATTGTCTTGAGTCGCCGTATCTCCGAACCCGGCACGCGGGTTGTCAGTGGCACTGTCACCCTCGACGTGGACAGCCGTATCAAGAGCCGCCTGCGAGTAACCCTGGACGATGGCCGCGAAGCCGGGCTGATGCTGGAGCGCGGCCACCTGTTGCGCGGAGGTGAATTGCTGGCCGATGCCGAGGGCACCCAGCTGATCCGCGTGCTGGCGGCGCCCGAGGCGGTGTCGACGGTGCGCTGTACCGATCCACACCTGTTGGCCCGCGCCGCCTACCACCTGGGTAACCGCCATGTGCCGCTGCAGATCGAACCCGGGCTGTTGCGCTTCCAGCACGACCATGTGCTGGACGACATGCTGCGGGGGCTGGGCCTGACGGTAGAGGCCGAACAGGCCCCGTTCGAGCCTGAGGCGGGCGCTTACCAAAGTGCACCGCATGGCCACAGCCACAGCCATGCCCATGGCCACGATCACCCGTTCGTACGCTTGCCTGCCCATTCCTGAACTGCCCTGGAGCAACCGATGAAAAAGACTTTCGCCCTGTTTCTGTTGATGCTGGCACTGCCAGCCTTCGCCCATCCGGGCCATGACAGCAACCCGCTGCAGGACGGCCTGCTGCACCCGCTGACCGGGCTCGATCACCTGCTGATGCTGCTGGGCACCGGCGTGCTCGCCGCGTTGACCCGGCGCAACCTGACATTGCCCCTGGCGACCCTGGTGGCCATGTTCGGTGGCGCCGTGTGCGGTCACCTGTTCGGCGATGTGCTGGGCATGGAAACCCTGATTGCCGTGTCGCTGCTGGTGGCTGCCGGGGCGGTGCTGCTGCCGAGCCGCCAGTCGCTGCTGGCCATGGCCATGCCGGTGTTCGCCTTGTTCCATGGTTGGGCACATGGCGTAGAAGCCACGCCGAGCGCGTTCTGGCAATTCAGCGCGGGGTTTGTCGTGGTCAGCGGCTTGCTGCTGGCGGCGGGCTTTGCAGTCGGTTGCCTGCTGCGCCGCCACAGCGGCCTGCAGAAGGCCTTTGGCGGTGGCCTTTTGGCCGGCGCCGCGCTGGTGCTGGCCGGTTGATGAACAGCGACCTGGCGCTGCTGCGCCTGCTGCAGTTGGCCAGCCCCGGCTTGCCGGTGGGTGGTTTTACCTATTCGCAAGGCCTGGAGTGGGCGGTCGAGGCCGGCTGGGTTCGGGGCGTGGACAGTTTTGTCGGCTGGCAGCGTGAGCAGGTTCACGACACCCTGGCCTGCCTCGACTGGCCGGTGCTGGCGCGTCTGTACCACGCCTGCCAGGCTGAGGACGCCGAAGCGTTCGGTCACTGGAGCCGGTTCTTGCTGGCCAACCGCGAAACCGCCGAGCTGCGCCTGGAAGAACAGCAGCGCGGCGCAGCGCTGGCGCGGTTGCTCGACGGCTGGCAACTGGGCCAGGCACCCGCCTGGCGCGCCAGCCTTGAGCTGACCCAGTTGGGCGGCATGGCCTGGCTGGCTGCGCACTGGGCCATCCCGTTGCGCCAACTGGCATTGGGCCATGGCTTTGCCTGGCTGGAGGGCGCGGTCATGGCCGGGGTCAAGCTGGTGCCGTTCGGCCAGCAGGCTGCCCAGACCTTGCTGCGCGACCTCGGCGCCGACTTGCCCGCTGCACTGGACCAGGCACTGGCCCTGGGCGATGACCAGCTTGGCGGCGGCCTGCCGCTGCTGGCCATCGCTTCATCGCGTCACGAAACCCAATACACCCGTTTGTTCCGTTCCTGAGGACTGCCTGCATGCAAAGCTATCAACAACCCCTGCGCGTCGGTGTCGGCGGCCCGGTCGGCTCTGGCAAGACCGCTCTGCTGGAAGCACTGTGCAAGGCCATGCGCGATCACTACCAGATTGCCGTGGTTACCAACGACATCTATACCAAGGAAGACCAGCGCATCCTCACCGAGGCCGGCGCCCTTGAGCCGGAGCGCATCGTTGGCGTTGAAACCGGCGGCTGCCCGCACACGGCCATTCGTGAAGACGCCTCGATGAACCTGGCGGCGGTCGAAGCGCTGGCGCGCAAGTTCGGTAACCTCGAAGTCATTTTCGTGGAAAGCGGCGGTGACAACCTCAGCGCCACGTTCAGCCCGGAGCTGGCTGACTTGACCATTTATGTGATCGACGTGGCTGAGGGCGAGAAGATCCCGCGCAAGGGCGGCCCAGGCATTACCAAGTCCGACTTCCTGGTGATCAACAAGACCGACCTGGCGCCTTATGTAGGGGCTTCACTGGAGGTGATGGAGCGCGACACCCAGCGCATGCGGCCGCAGCGGCCCTGGACCTTCAGCAACCTGAAGAAGGGCGAGGGGTTGCAGGCGGTGATCGACTTTATCGTCGAGCGCGGGATGCTGGGTGTGCGAGCCTGACAGATCGAGGTCTCTGTGCGGGCATGTCCGCACAGAGACCAACGCGGTGGATGGCACCGGCTCTGCCGGTGTTCGCGGGTGAACCCGCTCCTACGACGGGCTGTGTCCAATCACCGATGTGTGTCCACCAACGATCTGTGTGTAGGAGTGGGTTTACCCGCGAATACGGTAGCGGCTGCGACGGTGAACGGCGGGTCGAGATTGGCCAGCAGGCCCGGCCCTTTCGCGGGTGAACCCGCTCCTACACGACGGGCTGTGTCCAATCACCGATGTGTGTCCACTCCCGATCAGGTGTAGGAGCGGGTTTACCCGCGAATACGGTAGCGGCGGCAACGGTGAACGGTGGGTCGAGATTGGCCAGCAGGCCCGGCCCTTTCGCGGGTGAACCCGCTCCTACACGACGGGCTGTGTCCAATCACCGATGTGTGTCCACTCCCGATCAGGTGTAGGAGCGGGTTTACCCGCGAATACGGTAGCGGCGGCAACGGTGAACGGCGGGTCGAGATTGGCCAGCAGGGCCGGCCCTTTCGCGGGTGAACCCGCTCCTACGGGGCGACCGCGCAAGCCTTCGAATGTTGATCAAGACAGTTGCCCCACAGGTGTGTGTTGCCTGCATCATTTGTGACAGCAGTGAGGCTTGTCCGGTTGCCCTTCATAGCGGTCATGGTGCCGCACCCAGTCCATGGTCCCACCTTCATTGCGCCCCAGTGGCGCAATGTCGAGGAAGTTGTAGGTGTTGACCAGAATGTCCAGCCCGCGGGCGTAGGTTGAGTAGGTGTGGTACACGCTGCCGTCGCCTTCGCGGAAAAACGCACTCAAGCCGGGCAGCTCGCTTTCATTGCCCTCATACGGCTCATAGTTGTACTGCCGCTGGCCTTCACTGCCGACACTGACGCCAAAGTCCTCGTTGAAGGGGCTGCCATGCGACGAATACCACGGGAACTGCCAGCCCATGCGCTGGCGAAATGCCTGAAATTCGGCATACGGGGCCCGTGACACCGCCACCAGCGACACATCGTGGTGGGCCAGGTGCAGGTTGGCGCCGTCAAAGTGGTCGGCCAGAAAAGAGCAGCCGGGGCAGCCCTCGCTCCAACCCTCGGCGAACATGAAGTGGTAAAGCAACAACTGGCTGCGGCCTGCGAACAGGTCGGCCAGGCTCAACGCGCCGTTCGGGCCGAAGAAGCGGTAATCCTGCTCGACCTTTACCCAAGGCAGGGCGCGACGGGCTGCAGCTAGCGCGTCGCGGTGGTGGGTAAACGCCTTTTCGTGCAGCCACAGTTGCTGGCGAGCCGCCAGCCACTGGCTGCGGGAAACCACCGGGTGCCTGCTTTCGCGGGTGCTCATGGTGCTGTCTCCTCGCTGGGGGATTCACACCTTGGTCGAGTACGACCAGGTCGATTCGACAAGCACCGGTGACCGGGCGATGAGCGGTACCTGCTTAGCCCGAATGAGCGATATGCCCCTCGGCCAGCTCATCGGCGCCGTCATCCTCACCCGGCAGGGCGGTGATCACGCTGAAGTCGCTGACTTCTACCTTGCCGCCGCCATAGCCCAGCAAGTGGAAGGAAAACGCCTTGCGCTCGGTCGGGTTGTCGAAGCTGAACTCCATCTCCAGTGGCGCGTCGGCAGTGACCTTTACCTCTTCTGGCAGGCCCAGCGGCACGTCCTGTTCCAACTGCTTGGCCTTGAGCCGGATATAAGCCGCACGTTCAGGGTCCAGCGAGCGGACCTTGACCCGCACGCGGGTATGCGAGCCTCCGGGCATTTCCAGATACTGTGCGCCAATGAGGTTGTCGGCCCAGTCATCGTGAATGCGCTTGCGCAACTTGATCGGCGAAGGGCCGCCAAACTGGTAACGCAGGTTGAGTGGGGTTTGCAGCAAGGATTGGTCGAGCACCCCGGCCAATGCGCCGATCTGTTGGCCCAGCAAGCTGTCGGCCGGCCCGAGGTAGCGGGCCTGGTCGGCGATAAAGCCCTCACTGGCATAACGCCGGCAGCGCTGTTGGAAGTCACATTCAGTGAACAGGCCCTGGCCATTGTGGTAGCGCAGCATGCCGTTGGTGTAGGAGATCATTTCGCGGCCGCTGTCGTAGTCGCGGTACAACGAGCGACCGCCAAGCGCCACAGGAATGGGCAGTGCGAAGTAGTCGAGCAGCGAGGTGGCCAGGTCGATATGGCCGTAGGTGCCGCGCTTGATGGTTGGCAGCTGGGCTTGCTCCGGCGCCAGGGTAAGGTTGAAGCCCCAGGACGACGCCAGGCGCACGCCATCGATGCCGTGAGACTCGTCGGAAGTCACCACCACCAGTGTGTCCTTGAGGACGCCCTGGCGCTCGAGATTGTCAAGAAATGCCCCGACTGCGTCATCCAGGTAGGCGACCGCTGCCTGTTTCGGTGTGTCGAAGCGCTCGAGGTACTCGGCTGGCGCCGAATAGGGCTGGTGGGTGCCCACGGTGAGCAACGTCAGCATCCATGGCTTGTCCTGCTTCTGCAGCTGGCCCACATAGCCCAGGGCACCTTCGAAGAAGGCGCGGTCATCCTTGCCCCACGGGAAGTCCAGGTAGTTCTTGTTGGCGAACCACTCCTGGCCATGCACCGAATCGAAACCGATGTGCGGCATGATGCGGTCCTTGGCCATGAAGCGCAGGCCCGCGCCTTGCAGGTAGTGGGTGGTGAAGCCGGCCTGGCGCAATTGCGCCGGCAGGCAGGCCTGGTTGCGTTCGTTCTGGGTCAGCAGCTCTACGCCCTTGGGCGTGCCGTTGGCCAGCTTGTCGTAATCGCCGCACAGCATCGCATACAGGCCACGGATGGTCTGGTGGGTGTGCAGCACGTAGTCTGGGGTGTTCATGCCGCGCTCGGCCCACTTGCTGAGCTTGGGCATCAAGTCGTCGTTGAAACGGCTGTTCAGCGCCTGGCGGTTAGGCTGCAGGTAGGCGCCCGGGATGCCTTCCAGGGTAATCACCAGCAAGTTGCGGGCGCTTCCAGGGCCGGCAAGCAGCCTTTGCCCATGCAGGTCGGATTGAGTCAGGCCGCTGCTGGCCAGCGGGGTGAAGGGTTGCGTGCGGCCCATCCAGCCTTCGACCTGGCGTTGCAGGTTACCGACCCCGGCAGACATCAATTGGTGGGGGAGGTTGTATTGCCGCCACTGGTCGGCATCGGAAGGTACCCACTGCTGGCTGCCCCAATGCGCGCCGAACAGCAGTACGGGTATGGCCCAGGCTTTGCGCGGCAGTGGCAGGTTACGCCGTGCACGGCTGCGCCACGCACAGGCCAGCCAGGCCAGCAAGCCGCCACCCAGGGCCCAGGGCAGCCAGGCATGGGCCAGGCCGCCACCGGTCGAATTTTCCATGAATTGCGGGTCGGTCAGGTAGTTAAGGTCGGCGCTGGTGGGCAGTCGGCCCACTGCGCTTACCAGTTCGGCCGAGGCCACCCACAGCGCCGCCCAGGCCAGCAGCACGGGCAGCGCCAGCCACCACGGCCTGCGGTGTAGCAGCACTATCAACAGGCTGCCGAGGGCGAGATCGGACAGGTAACCGAACGGGTTGGACCAACCCAGCATGGCGCGCGTACCCAGTGGGATCACCAGCACCAGGGCCGCCAAAGTGGCAAGCCGGGTGCTTGGGTGGTCGGACAGGTTCTTCACAAAAACTTCCCTTTTGCCATTAAATCGTCATGCATCTGTGCTTGATGATATCAGGCCTGGGCAGGGAAGGCGGCCGGTTACAAGGCTTGTAACCAAAGCCGGGCCCGTTCGCACAGGCCCGGCCGATGGCAACTATCAGAAGTAATAAGGGAATTTCAGGCTGAAAGAAAAGTCAGGTGCGTCATCGGTCAGACCAATGGACAGGTTGGGCACGATGGTCAGGTTGTTGGTGGCGGCGAAGGTCAGGCCGATGTTGAAGTTGGCGGCGTTGTAGTCACTGTTGGAGATCGATTGCCAGTCGCCGCCATCAGGTTTGATCTTGCTCTTGCGGGCGAACTGGTCGGATACCGAGAACGACATACTCATCTTTTCGTTCAGGGCAAAGGCGATGCCACCGCCGATCTGCCACGAGTCGCCAAGCTTGACGTCACCCGGCACCTTGCTGTTCACCTGTGGACTGATGTCGCTGAACGAGTCTTGCATGTTGTAGGTGTAGGACAGGCTGCCGAACAGCACGGCCGGGTCGAAGGTCTTGACCAGCGAGATGCCCGGTGTGATCGACCATACACCGTTGCCGGTCGGTAGGCTTTCCGGTACCGCGAGGTTGTTGTTGCCGTCCACCTCGCGCAGTTTGATGCCATAGGGGTCTTTACCGGTCGGCGCCTTGATTCGCAGGGTGGCCACTGCGTCAGGCCAGGTTTCGTCCTCGTCGAGGAATTTATAGGCCACCCCAACGTTGATATCGCCGATTTCCGGGTCGCGGGTCACGCTGGCATCGGAAGTGGTTGCCCCGGCTCCCCCCGCACCGCCAGACGAGTAGGTGGATTCGCGGTAAACCACGGGGACGTTGATATCGAACTGCCAGCGCTGCGCCAGGTTATAGCGCGCGGTCATGTCCAGGGTCCAGTTGTCAGCCTTGATCCGGTCGAGGTTGATGCTGCCGAGGAAGATCGAGTCCAGGGCCAGAAAGCCATTGAGGGTCAGCGCACGGGTATCGTAATGGGTATAGGTGACGCCGGTTTCGAAGCTGAACTTGCCCCCGCCGAAGAATCCGCTGGCTTCGTCATACAGGTTGGAAACGCTTTGCGCCGGCTCGGAATCGGCTGTCAGCGCCTGGCCGTAGGAGCTTCCTGTAGTGCCCGGTGCGCCAGAGGCGACGGTCTGCGCACCTTTCACCCCCTCGGCCGGAGACTTGACCAAGCGTTTGGGTTGCGCGGCAGCAGGGGCCTCCTCGACCTGGCGCACACGTTGCTCCAGCACCATCAGCGCCTGTTGCTGTGCCTCATAGCGGCGTTTGAGTTCAATCAGTTCCTGTTTCAGCGCTTCGACTTGTGGGTCGGCGGCTGCGTAAAGTGCGGTGGCGGGGGCCAAGGTAGTCAAGCACACAAAAGCTCTGAGCGTAAAAGATCGGTACATGGAGTTGCCGTCCCTTCCAACTACTTTTGATGAGACTGAGCGTAGATCAGTATCCGAAGGTGCGAAGACCTTTGAGCTGGTCGAGGCTACCGTTGAGGGAAGCCGCTGTCGGCACGCTCTCGCGCATGACAACGTTCAGGGTGGTGACGTTGTTGACCAGGTTGCCGTTGCCAAGCAGCGTCGAGTTCTGCAACAGGCCACCTTGGGCCAGGCGTTGTACGCTGCTGCCCTGGTTGTTGCTGGCATTGATGTTGAGCTGCACGCCCACACCGCTTGAGGAGACACTGAGCGCGCCGGCGCCATTTTCCCCGACCAGGGTCTGACCGGCGGCCAGTACCTGGCCTTGCTGTTGTGCAGCGGGGGCCTGGTTGGCTTTGGTCACGTTGATGTCGACGTTGTTGTAAGCGGCGTTGTTGTCACCGGCTGCACGGACCACCTGGGTCACACCTTCGGTGGTGGTCAGGCCGTTGCCGCCCGTTACCACGCCAGTCCCGGCTGCAGACGCGCTGCTCGGCGCCGTACCTGCGCCTTTTCTATCGATCATCGATACATAGAACTGGGGTTTGATGGTCGATTGCTGAACCTGCAGCGTGGACGTTGCCCCGATCACATCCCCTTTTGCATTTTGCCAGGTGCTGGACATGACAATGCCGAAGCTCACGATTCGTCCGGGCATCACATAGCGGCCCCGCAGGTTGGCCAGCTCCTGGTCCTTCAGTTCGATGGGTTTCAACGCCTCTGCGTGACTGGGCAGGCTGGCTGCCAGGCAGGCGATGGCCAACCACAATGAAGTCTTCATGAAATGCTCCCTGGAGCCTCATGCTCCTTGTCATTAGAACAGTCGTTAGAAGAAGTCGCTTCTGATGAAGCCGAAGTCCAGCAGCTCTGAGTCCTGCACGGGGGTGAAGTTGTTCACCCGGCCCTTGGCGGTCAGTGGCAGGGGCGGGTCGAGCAGGATGTTGTTCTTGTCGTAACCCTGGCCGATCACCGCGAAGATGATGCCGTTCCAGCCCTTGAGGAAATCGTCGACCTTGTATCGCCTGTGGCCCAGCACCGGATCACCGATGTACACCCAACCTTTGTCGACTTTCTGCATGACCACGAAGTGCTTGTAGCCGCGCACATCCATCAGCACCACGACAGGAATGCGTACGCTGTGCAGGGTTTCAGGCGCCACCCGGTAACCGCGGGCACGCATCCCGAGGCTTTCGACGTAGCGCTTCATGTCGAGCATCGAGAAGCCTTGCGTACGCACAAGGTCCTGGTCGGCGTGGGCCAGCATGCCTTCGATGATCTGATGTTCGTCCACATCCAGCCAGTACGCCTGGCGCAGGATGGTCGCCAGCGCGGCGGCGCCGCAGCTGAAGTCGGTCTTTTGTTGCACCAGGTCGGCGAACTTGCGTTCACGCAAGCTCTGGATCGGTTTGAACACCACAGCGCCGCCCGGCAGGACGGACAGCGGCATTTGTGCAGCTTCGCTCACGCTGGCCAGGCACAGCAAAAACGCCAAGGCGAAAATACGCATGATCGGATGCCTTAGGGTGTGTTGAAGAAAGGCCCCCCGAAGGGGGCCTCAAGCACAGCGGTCAGAACGAAGTGTTGGAGATGGCCAGCGAGTTGCTTTGCTGGTTGCCCACACCGGCTGCTACGTTCACGCCCAGGTTACCGCTGCCACCGTTCACCGAACCGCTAAGGGTTGCAGTGTTGGTAACTGGGTTGGCCCAGCCGGTCGGGGTCAGCACTTGGAAGGACACAGTATTGCTCAAGTCGTAGGCGCTGCTTTCGCTGTAGCTCTTCGAAACGTCGTTCGAGGATTGTTTTGATTGCTCGCCAGACTTCGAGAACTCAGACGCCGAAGCATTCTCGTACGAAGAGTCGTGAGACTTGGTGTACGAAGATTCTTTGGACTTGTCATACGCCGATTGATGCGACTTGTCGTAGTTGGAGTCGAATGCTTTCTCGAACGACGAGTCGTATGCACTTTCGTGCGACTTGTCGACCGACACATCCAGCGACGCGCTCAGCGAACCATCGAAGGTGCTGGAGCGGGTGCGCTCGCGACGGCCATCATCGGTGGTAAAGGTACGCGTGGCGTTGGCTGCAGCGTCCAGCGAAGCTGCCAGGCTGGCGCTGCTCGAGGCGCTGTGGCTGCCGCTGGCAGAGCCACTGGCACCCCAGCCGCTCGAGCCACTTGCGCTCGAACTGTTGGAGCCGCTGGCATTGCTGGATTGCGAGCCGCTGGAGTTCCAGCCACTGGAGCCGCTGGAACTGGCGCTTTGCGCACCGGCGACGCTGAAGCTCGAAGACGAGCTGCGGTCGTCGGTCGAGTTGAAGCTACCTTCCTTCGAGCTTGAACCGCTGGCCGATTTGGTGATGGTAATCGTATCCACCCGATAGGTGCGGTCGGCGCTGTTGTTTACAATCAGGCCTGGGCCGTCCTGATTGGCTGAAGCCGTGGCAGTGGCGTTACCCAGCGGGGCACCGGTGTTGGCGATGGCCATGGTGTTTTTCTGCTGGTTGAGGTCGCCACCGGCAACGTTGATGCCAATGTTGCCCTCAGCCCCGCTGGCCGAGCCGCTCATCACAGCCGAAGACTGGGTCGAATAGTTGTCGACCCGGTTGTTTCTGCTGGTTTGCACAACGTCAGCTGTGGCACTGGCCATGCCGAACACGAAGCTGTTGTCCAGGCTCGAGTCGGAGCCTGCGTTGGCAATGGCAGCGGCGTTATCTTGCTGGTTGCCGTTACCGGCGGCCACGTTTATGCCAACGTTGCCGCTGGAGCCGGTGCCAGAGTCACTCATCTCGGCTTCGTTGATGGTGCCTTCATTGGAGATGCGGTTGCCAGTGCTGGTTTGGGTGTCCCAGGCATTGGCCGTTGCATACACAGGGATCTTGGTGGGTGGAGGCGTGTGATGACCATTGTTGTGGTGGCCGTTATGGTGGTCATTACGCCGATCATTTTGCCCAGCTTGTACAGCAACAGCCATGACCGCAGCAATTGCGAAAACCAGAGGCTTGATTGCCATCGAGGGTTTCATGGTGATTCTCCGTACGCTATTAGGTTAAGTGTCGTTCTTAACTGCAGGGTCAATCCGCGACCCGGATGCTCAAGGTGTTGGCCATTCGGTTTCCCACCCCGGCACTCTGGTTCAACTGGATCACCCCTCGGCTACCGGTGAAGGCCTGGTCACTGGTGGTGACCTGGCGATAGCCTGCTGGAATGTCAGTTGCTCCGGAGTTGTTGATCAGCGCCACGTTCTGCTGCATGAGGACGCTGTCGTCGATGCTTTGCGGTTGTGCACCAATGCTGATGTTCAGTGCGTTGGCTTGCTGGGTGTTGGCACCTGCGCTCTGGTTGACCCCCAGGGCACCGCTGCCGTTGCTGAAAGCGTTGCCCTGGATGGTTGAGCGGGCGTCCATCGCGGGGTCGGCGGGCGTGTCGAGCCGTTGCCGGATCTGGGTGCTTGCATTGGCTTCGGGGCCGACGGCGATGGCGCGCGCATTGACTTGCTGCTGTTTGTCGCCAGCGGCCTGGTTGACAGAGAGGTTGCCCTGATAGCGGCTGCCTGAGCTGTCGATATCGGCGTTGTTGATGACGGGAACCAGGGATTGCGCAAAGGCCGGTGCAGTGCAAAGGGCGGCCAGCATCAGCAGTGTGCGCTTCATCTCACTTGCCCCCGCCGGTCAGAATCTGCAGCGGCGCGAGGCCACGCTGCACGCTCGAGTTGACCATGTTCGAGATACCGTTACCCGACCCCGTGCCGCGTCCGCCCGCCAAGTTGGGAAGCTGGTTCTGGTTGCCGAGGTTGCCACCCAGGTTGTTGGTCTGCTGGGTGACCAGGTTGCTGATGCCTGCACCGCTGCTGATGCCGGCGAAGTCGCCATCGCTCAGCTCGTTGGTTTGCTTGAGCACGTGGGCAGAAGGGTTGGCATTGACGGTGGTAGGGCTCGGGTCTGGGATCAGAGGGGGGATGGTCGCGTTGCGCACCTGCACATCGCGCTTGATGATGATGATCCCCTTGTCCGCCTGAGCCGTCAGGCTGAGTGACCCCAGTACACAACCCACCAGTAATAGGTGATAGAGGCGTTTGTCACGTTTCCTCACGACGGCAACTCCTTCTTTGAGCGCTGGCCCTGTTCAGCGATGCGAACGACAGAGCAGAAGGTGTGCCGCTTTTTAGAATCTGTTTTAGATCAGATAGTTAGGGCAAGAGGCTGACAAAGTGCGACGCATGCTGTCTCAGGCTTGAAACAGCTTGCTTCGAGCGTTGCCGGCAAAGGCAGCTGTGGCCTTGATTGGAAGGGTTTTTGCAGGTGTGTTTCACAGGCTTGACACTGCACCCAGGACAGGGGGAAGCCCCGCAATTTCGGGGGCTTTGCCCCAACGGGGTGTGTCAGTGGTTTAACACTCGGTTGGGCATGATGGCGCATCGCTACCAAGTAGCATAGCAACCGATTGCAAGGCCAGCAATTGGCGCTGCGGCCAATTGCCATCAAGTATTTGGTGCGGCTGGTTGTGCCGTGTCAGCCACGCCTGGCTGTCGTCGAAAAAACGCTGACGATCGCTGAGGTCGGGTTGGCAACGCTGACCATCGGCAATCCAGTCCACCCCTTGCGGGCTGAGCAACAGGTGCAGGTCGTAACGCCGTGCCAGCAGTGCCTCTTCCAGCCAGGTTGGGCAGTCGTCGAACAGTGCCTGGCTCCAGAGCATGTTGCTCAGCAGGTGGGTGTCCAGAATTAGCAGTGGGGGTGCCTGCTCACGCGCACGGTCCTCCCATGCCAGTTGCCCGCGGGCGATGGCGGGAATATCGGCGTAGCAGGTGTCACGGCATTGCTGGTCGATGAAATGGCGCACGTACTCGCCCACCACCACGCCACCAAAATGTGCCTGGATCACCCCGCTAAGCCAGCTTTTGCCACTGGATTCTGGGCCGCACAGTACCAGCACTTTCATTGCTTGCTGCGCACTCATGGCTGTACCAACGCCGGGTCGCGGCGCCATTCCAGCCAGCCGCGTACAGCAATGAGGGTGAGCACGGCGAAGAAGCCTGCGGTGAAATACAACTGCTGATGCAGGTATTGGCCCACATAGATGATGTCGACCACCACCCACAGTGGCCAGCACTGCAGGCGTTTCTGCGCCATCCACAGTTGCGCTACCAGGCTGAATCCGGTCAGGGTGGCATCCAGCCAGGGCAGGGCGGCATCGGTCCAGTTGGCCATGGCCGTGCCCAGGGCGGCGCTCAGCAGCACCCCGGTGGCCAGGCCGGTGAACAGTGCCGGGCGTTGCAGGCGGGAGACCTGACGGGCGTCTTCAGCGTGGCCGGGGCGCTTCCATTGCCACCAGCCGTACAGTTGCAGGATGGCGTAGGTCACTTGCAGCAACATGCCCGAGTACAGCTTTACCTCGTAGAACAGCCAGCCATAAATCAGCACCATGACCAGGCCAATTGGCCAGCACCAGGCGTTCTGCTTGACCGTGAGCCAGACAGCGGTTACGCCGAGGAGGGCGGCAATGAGTTCAAGGCCGGACATCGGCGATCCTTGGAGGCTACGGGGAAGGGGCGAGATTGTAGCGGGTCGGCCGGGGAAGGTGTAGGGCGCAGCCGGTTGTAGGAGCGGGTTTGCCCGCGAACACCGGCAGCGCCGGTGCCATCCACCGCGTTGCTGCCTTCGCGGGCATGCCCACAAAGGATCGGCGGCGCCTTGATTACCAGCGCCCCGCCGCATCCTGGTCACTCTGCTTCCCCTCCACCCATCCAGTGGTGTGTCAATCAGCTTTGCCGGTGAAGATGACGCGTATCATCACTGACCTTCAGCGGGCTACACGCTCCCACTCGGATCGCGCCAGCTTTCAGAAATTGAGCAAGACAGTTGCTCCCACAGGTGCAGCGCAGGCTTGAAGGTCACTCGATACCTGCGGGAGCAGGCATGCCCGCTCCCACAAAGGGCTTGTTCTCAGACCCGGAACTGCCGCAACAACTGCTCCAGCTCTTCGCTCAACCGCCCCAATGCCACCCCGGCATCGCTGGACTGACGCGCCGCATCGGCGGTCTGCTGCGACAACCCGGCAGTATCCAGCACATTGCGGTTGATCTCTTCGACCACATGCGACTGCTGCAAGGTAGCGCTGGCAATGGAGGCATTCAATGCGGTGAGGTTGTTCAGCACCTGGTTGATGGCGTCCAGGCTGGCGCCGGCCTCGCGGGCTTGTTCGACAGTCTGGCGCGATGCCTCGCTGCTGGTGTCTATGGCCTTGACCGCAGCGTCCGACTGACTCTGCAGGTGCTCGATCATGGTATGAATCTCGGCCGTCGATTGTGCTGTACGCTGGGCCAGCAGGCGCACCTCGTCGGCGACCACGGCAAAGCCTCGGCCTTGCTCGCCAGCCCGTGCAGCCTCGATGGCGGCATTCAGCGCCAGCAGGTTGGTCTGTTCGGCAATGGAACGAATCACGTCCAGCACGCCGCCGATGCGCGTGCTGTGGCCGGCCAGGTCGCGGATTACCTGTACGGCCTCATCGATGGTCAGCGACAGGCGGTCGATCTGCGCCAGGCTGCCGTGGATGGCCTGCTGGCCGTGCGTCACCTGTTGTTGTGCCGTCCGCATCTCTCCGGCGGCCTGTTCAGCGGTCTTGGCCACGTCCTGCACGGCGTAGGTCACCTCATTGACTGCAGTGGCCACCTGGTCCATCTGCAACGATTGCTGGGCACTGCGCTGTTGTGCGGCACCCGCATTGTCACCGACGTGCCCGGCGGACTGGGCCAATGCGTGGGCCGCGCCTTGCAGTTGGCCGACGACACCTTGCAGTTTGCCGTTGAAGCGGTTGAAGTGCTCGCCCAGGTGGGTGATCTCGTCGCTGCCATGGGTGTCCAGGCGCCGGGTCAGGTCGCTTTCGCCGCTGGCGATGTTGCCCATCGCCTGCACCGCTTCCTGCAGCGGGCGGGCGATGCTGCGGGCGATCAGCATGACCACCAGCGCCATCAGCAGGGCAATGCCCACGCCAACCAGCGAAGCGTCGCGCAACTGGCGAGCGAATTCGGCCTGCACGTCATCGACGTACACGCCCGAACCGATGATCCAGCCCCACGGCTTGAACAACTGAATATACGAGGTCTTGGCTACCGGTTCATTGGCGCCGGGCTTGGGCCAGCGATAGTTGACCGGGCCGGCGTCCTGCTGGCGGGCAAGGGCGACCATTTCGTTGAACACGGCGAAACCATCGGGGTCGCGGATGGCGGAAAGGTCCTGGCCGTCGAGCTTGGGGTTGGCCGGATGCATGATCATCTTCGGCCCCAGGTCGTTGATCCAGAAATAGTCGTCATGGTCGTAGCGCAGCGCGCGCACTACCTGCAGCGCCTGTTGCTGGGCGGCTTCGCGGCTGAGCGTGCCGGCAGCTTCCAGGCCTTGGTAATAGGCCAGCACACCCGCGGCGGTTTGCACCACATGGCGGGTTTTCTCCGCCTTGGCCTGGTACAGGTCGCCATGGATCTGCCGCAGCATCAGCAGGCCCAGTACCACCAGCATGGCCACTGCCACCACAAGGATCAGCCACAGGCGCTGACTGATTGACATCGATCTCAGAGTGTTCATCCATCAGCTCCCGCATTGTTCTTTTTATTGAGGTGCATCGAAGCATGCTTTGCAGCGAGCCCACACCCGACTAATGGCTAAGTGCTATGTTGGTGATAGTCTGCAACGGGTCGGGTAAAGCAATTGCCAAGGGGCTCTGTCAGGATTTCGGCCGCGCAAGATGAAACCTTTAACAGGCATGAACTTTTCCGCTGGCGTTGCGCCCAACAGTCGCTGTAAAACAGCCGGGCCGTGTAAGGCAATTTCAAGCAAATCAAGAACAAGGGGCCTGCGACAAGCAGCGCTCCATCCGGGGGAATGATGGATTTTTGGACTGCCTTCCAGGCAATCATCTTAGGCGTGGTCGAAGGGCTGACGGAGTTTCTACCGATCTCCAGTACCGGTCACCAGATTATCGTCGCCGACCTGATCGGTTTTGGCGGCGAACGGGCCATGGCTTTTAACATCATCATTCAGCTGGCGGCGATCCTGGCGGTGGTGTGGGAGTTTCGCAGCAAGATTTTCGAAGTGGTCTTCGGCCTGACCCACCAGCCCAAGGCGCGCCGATTCACGGGCAACCTGCTGCTGGCGTTCATGCCGGCGGTGGTCCTGGGTGTGCTGTTCGCCGACCTTATTCACGAATACCTGTTCAACCCCGTCACCGTGGCGGCGGCTTTGGTGGTGGGGGGCGTCATCATGCTCTGGGCCGAGCGCCGTGAGCACCGCGTGCAGGTGGACCATGTGGACGACATGCGCTGGAGCCATGCGCTGAAAATAGGCTTCATCCAGTGCCTGGCGATGATCCCGGGCACGTCGCGCTCCGGTTCGACCATTATCGGTGGCCTGCTGTTCGGCCTGTCGCGCAAGGCAGCGACCGAGTTCTCGTTCTTCCTGGCAATGCCGACAATGGTCGGTGCGGCGGTATATTCGGGCTATAAATACCGTGACTTGTTCCAGCCCGGCGATCTGCCGGTGTTCGCGCTCGGCTTCGTGACCTCGTTCATCTTCGCCATGATTGCCGTACGGGCGTTGCTCAAGTTCATTGCCAACCATAGCTACGCGGCATTTGCCTGGTATCGCATTGTGTTCGGCCTGTTCATTCTGGCGACCTGGCAGTTCGGTTGGGTTGACTGGTCCACGGCACATGGCTGAGGCGCTGCGTGGGCAACGGGCTGAAGGCGTGCGCAATGTGCGCCTGAAGCTGCTGCTGTTGGGCGTGCTTTGCCTGTTGCCCGGCCTGGGGGCGGCGCGCATGGCCTGGAACGATCAGGCCTGGTGGCCGTTGGCGTTGTACCCGGCCATGAGCCTGATCAGCCTGTTGCTGTATTGGCAGGACAAGCAGCAGGCACGTAAACAGGCCTGGCGTACACCCGAGAAAGTGCTGCATGCCAGCGAGTTGCTCGGTGGTTGGCCGGGGGCGCTGTTGGCGCAGCAGCTGTTTCGGCACAAGACCCGCAAGGTGTCGTTCCAGTTGGTGTGCTGGGGGATTGTGCTGCTGCACCAGGTGTTCTGGGCAGACTGGCTGTTTCTTGACGGGCGTTATCTGCCCCTTGGTTGATGTGCAGTTGTGCCGGCCTCTTTGCGGGTAATGCCGCGAAAGGGCCGGTACAGGTAGATCACATGACCAACCCCGCCTGCAACCGCTTGGGCAACCGACGCACGACCAGCTGGTGCGACCGCTGCAACACATCACACAGTTCATCACGCCCCATGGGGTAGGGCGGCGCCATGCTGACCCATCGCGCCCGCGCCAGGTAAGGCGCCGGCCGTATCCCGGGGCGATCGCAATAACCCAGAAACAGCTCGTCGGCTACCTTGAACGACAACCCGGCACCCGCCAGGTCGAGCACCGCGAACATCTTGTTTTCTGCCACCGAAAACACTCGGATGCCGCCCCATTTGTAGTCTTCCCGCGCCCCCGGCAGGCTCAGACAGAATGCCGCCACCTGGGCCTCGCTCATCTTCCGTTCAGACATACCGCTCTCCACAAGCCTCGAATGACGCCGCCAGGTGATCGATCCACACTCGGACCGCAGGCAGCAGGCCGCGCCGGTGTGGGTAAACCGCCTGCAGGTAGCCACCCGGCAGCGACCAGTCTGGCAGCAGGCGCACCAGTTCGCCGCGTTCCAGTTCCTCTTCACAGAACATGCTGGGCAGCGCAGTGAACCCCAGCCCGGCACGTACAGCAGCGTTACGTACTACGAAATCATCGATCGCCAAGCGTGGCTCCAGCGCTATTTCCTGCTGCTTGCCATGGGGGCCGAACAGGCGGAAGTGTACCAGCCGGTCCGCTTCGGCTGCGCCCAGCACGGGCAATGATGCCAGCTCGCCCGGTTCGCGAATGTGGTCGGCAAAACCGGGTGCAGCCACCAGTTGCATTTGTGCCTGGCGCAGGCGGCGGGTGACCAGGGCCGGGTCTTCGTCGCCCAGGTCGCGTACGCGCAACGCTACGTCAATGCCTTCGGAAATCAGGTCGACCCGGCGGTTGAGCAATACCATGTCCAGTTGCACCAGCGGGTACTGCTCGAGAAAGCGGCTGATCACATCCGGCAGGAAGGCGTGTGCCAGTGCCACCGGGCAGGAAACCCGCAAACGCCCGCGCGGTTCACTGCTCATGCTGGCCACGGTTTCGTCGGCGGCTTCGGCCTCCAGCAGCATGGCCTGACAATGATGCAAGTAACGTTCACCTACTGCGGTGAGCTTGAGTTGCCGTGTGGTGCGCTGCAACAGGCGTGTGCCCAGGCGCTCTTCGAGCTCGGCGATACGCCGCGACAGGCGCGACTTGGGGATACCCAGCTGGCGCCCGGCGGCGGCGAATCCGCCGGCTTCGACGACGCGCGCGAAGTAGAAGAGGTCGTTGAGGTCTTGCATGGGCATGTCTCACTGTTCCATATGTGGGACAAACTAACGCATTTTTGCTTACTTATCAGCTATTGATCACTTCGATAGGATTCTCCCCATCGTGATCGCCCACAGATGCGGTCTTCACTCACAGGAGAGTCCCATGAAACTGTTGCACATCGATTCGAGCATCCTGGGCGACAATTCCGCCTCGCGTCAGCTGAGCCGCGAAGTGGTCGAAGCCTGGAAGGCTGCAGACCCAAGCGTTGAGGTGGTTTACCGCGACCTGGCTGCCGATGCCATTGCCCACTTCTCCGCCGCCACCCTGGTCGCTGCAGGCACCCCTGAAGACGTACGCGACGCGGCCCAGGCTTTCGAAGCCAAGCTGAGCGCCGAGACGCTCGAAGAGTTTCTGGCTGCCGATGCTGTGGTGATTGGCGCGCCAATGTACAACTTCACCGTGCCGACCCAGCTAAAAGCCTGGATTGACCGTGTGGCCGTCGCCGGCAAGACCTTCAGCTACACCGAAGCCGGCCCGCAAGGCCTGTGCGGCAACAAGAAAGTGGTGCTGGTTTCCACTGCGGGTGGCCTGCACGCTGGCCAGCCGACTGGCGCCGGGCATGAAGACTTCCTGAAAGTGTTCCTGGGCTTCATTGGTATTACCGACCTGGAAATCGTCCGGGCCCACGGCCTGGCCTATGGCCCGGAGCAGCGCAGCCAGGCGATCGATGCTGCACAGGCGCAGATTGCCAACGAGCTGTTTGCGGCTGCCTGATCAAGGGAGCGGTTGGTTGCAAGCGTGGCCCTGTCGAGGGACAAGGCCACTCCAACCCGTAGAAGCGTTCAGGCTACCGGAATAAGCGGATCAGCGGCTGCCAAGGCTGCTGCACGGTCAGCCGCTGGCGGATAAATCCACACTGAATTGATCTGGCGCTTCAGCGCCTTGGCTTCGGCCTTGTCCTCCGGTGGCGAAACCTCACGGTCCCATCCTTCGGTATACACCGCACCCCAAGCCCCCAGGTCCAGGCAGGTCACGTACTTGGGCTGGCTGTAAGCCATCGGTGCCACGCCAATCAGCTCGGCCGCGGCATTGTTGCCTGCGTGGCGCCCCAGCGGAATCGCATGCTGGCACGACATCATTGCAGGGTTGCCAAGCGCGTCACAGGTGGCATAAGCCACGTCTCCCGCGGCATACACGGCATCATTGCCCTTGACCTTCAGGTTGCCATCGACATGCAAGCGGCCGCGGTTGTCGCGCTCGCCGCTGATCTGTTCGGTGAGCGGGTTGGCCTTGAAGCCAACCGTCCAGACCACCGTGCTGGCGTCGATACGCTGGCCGTTGTCCAGCTGTACACCGGCAGGGTCTATCGAAACCACCGTGGCACCGCAAACCCACTCCACGCCCAGGGCCTCGCATGCCTGCTCGATGGCTGGGCGGATGCCGTCACCCAGGGCTGCGCCAATCCTGGCGCCGCGGTCGATTACCACTACGCGCAACGCGGCGTCTTCACCCAGTATCGCGCGCAAGCGGGCCGGCAGTTCGGTGGCCGTCTCGATGCCGGTAAAACCGCCCCCGGCTACTACCACAGTATTGCGTGCCGGCGTGTTCGGCAGGCTGGCCAGTGACTTCAGGTGGGTTTCCAGGCGTGCGGCGCTGTGGAGCTTGTCGACGTCGAAGGCATGCTCGATGCCGTCCATGTCAGGGCGCTCAAGCTCACTGCCGCAGGCCATGATCAGACGGTCATAGGGCAGGGTGCAGCGAGTGCCGCTGCGGGTGCGATAGCCCACGCGGCGGGCCGCTTCATCGATGTGGTATGCCGTGCCCTGCACGAAACGGACATTGACAGCGTCGAACAGCGCCTGCAGGGGGGCGGCCAGGGTATGCGCGTCTGGCTCGTAGAAGCGCGGACGCACATGCAGTTCAGCCTGGGGCGCGAGCAAGGTGACCTCGACGTCCTTGCTGCCGTTGAGGTCAAGCTGGCGGATGGCGCTGAGTGCGCTCCACAGGCCGGCAAAGCCCGCACCAATGATCAGGATCTGCTTCATGGTTGTGCTCCTTTGAAGTTCGGTGGACAAGGTAGACCGTATTGCCGGTCAACGGCGTTACCAGTGCTTGCCGGAGTGCTTCAGAATGTTGGCGGTGTGATCACCCAGATCACCACGGCATCCACTTCACCGGGGTTGCCGTAGCGATGGGGCTCCTGGCTCGAGAAGCTGAAGCTGTCGCCTTCACTCAGCTGGAAATGCCGCTCGCCTACCCACAGCTCAAACGTGCCGCTGAGCAGGTAACCGGCTTCTTCGCCGTCATGGCTGTAGCTTTGCTGGCTGTAAGTACCTGGCGGGAAACGTGAGTGCAGCATCTCCAGCTGGCGGTTGGGCTGGGGAGTGAGCAGTTGATCAACGATGCCATCTTCGTAATGCACGCTCAGGCGGCTGTTGCGCCGCACCACATAGCCTTGGTCTTCGGGCGCGGTGGTGGCTTCGCTGGCGAAGAACCACTGGATGGTCACGCCCAGGCTGCGGGCGATATTGAACAGCGCCGGGATCGACGGGTAGGAGAGGTTGCGCTCCAGCTGGCTGATGTAGCCTGCGGTCAGTTCACTGTGTGCGGCCAGCTCCGCCAAGGTCATGCCGCGGCGCTTGCGCAGGCCGCGGATGCGGGTGCCGAGGAACTGCGGCGCGGCGCCCCCGGGTTCGCTGGCGGGGGGCTGGGAGGGTTGGCTCATGCGCGTCGGTCCATCGCAAAAGCCGCAGTATGTACAGCCTCAGAGTGCCCAGGCAACCATCAGGCCATCGTGAATCGCTTCTTCGGCCGTGCGCGGCGCCAGGCAGTCGCCAATCCGCCGTACGTCCACCACACCTGCCAGTTCAGTGGCCAGGTGGTCTTGCGGTAGATGCCCCATGCACAGCACCAGGGTGTCGATGCCTTCGAAGATCATCGGATCGCCGCTGGCGGTGTGCTGCAAATACACCGTGTTGTCGTCGCTGCCATACAGGCGTGCGTATGGGGTGACAGGGATACCCAGGCGATGCAGCTCGCCGGCCAGTTGGTCACGTACATAAAGCGGCAGGCTCTCGCCGCAATGAGTGCCGTTGACCGCCAACTGGACCTGATGGCCTTCGCGCACCAGGCGTTCGGCGATACCGGGGCCTATCCAGTCACAGCGCCAGTCGATCACCAGCACCGAACGCCCCGGTTTCACCTCATTGCGCAGCACTTGCCAGGCGTCCACTACCTGAAGCTCGCCGGTACGCTCGAACGCCGGCCAGTAGGGTGTGGCGCCGGTAGCGGCAATGACCAGATCAGGGCGCTCACGTTCGACCAGTGCGCGGTCGACCCGGGTGTTGCGCACCACTTCTACACCTGCCAGGGCCATTTCCCGTTGAAGGTTGGTGCTGGCGCCACCGAACTCGCTACGCCTTGGCAGTAGCTGGGCCAGCAGCACCTGCCCACCGAGCTGCGGGCCCGCCTCGTACAGCGTGACCTGGTGCCCGCGCGCGGCGGCCACGGCGGCGGCCTTCATGCCGGCAGGCCCGCCGCCGGCGACCATTATGCGCTTGGGCGAGGAAGTGGGCGTGAGGTGCCCATACTGCAACTCACGCCCGGTTTCCGGGCGCTGGATGCAGGAAATGGGCAAACCACGATGGAAATGGCCGATGCATGCCTGGTTGCAGGCGATGCAGGCGCGCACGTCTTCGACCTGGCCGCGTTCGGTCTTGCCTGGCATCGACGGATCGCAGATCAGCGCCCGGGTCATGCCGCACACATCAGCCTGGCCGCGGGCCAGGATCAGCTCGGCTTCCTGGGGCTGGTTGATGCGCCCGGTGACGAACAGGGGGATAGCCAGCTGTTGCTTGAAGGTGCCAGCCTCGCGGGCCAGGTACGCCGGTTCGATGGCCATTGGTGGCACGATATGGACCGCGCCACCCAGCGAGGCCGAGGTACCGGCGACGATATGCAGGTAGTCGAGTTGGCCCTGCAAGGCCACGGCAGCAGCCAGTGACTCGTCTTCGCTCAGGCCCTGGCTGTCGCGCTCGTCAGCGCTGATGCGCAGGCCAATGATGAACTGCTCATCGGTGGCGGCGCGCACCGCGGCCAGCACTTCGCGCAAGAACCTCAGGCGCTGATCCAGGTCACCGTTGTAGCCATCACTGCGTAGGTTCACCCGGGGGTTGAGAAACTGCGCGGGCAGGTAGCCATGGCTGGCCACCACC